>JAURGV010000049.1 GCA_030833605.1 Rhodothermales bacterium | reverse complement strand
TGGACCGCGCCAAATTATTGAATTTGAACGCCATCGTGTTTCAAATCCGGCCCACCGCCGATGCTTTTTACCAATCTAGTTTGGAGCCGTGGTCGTACTACCTAACCGGCGAAAACGGGAAAGCCCCGGATCCATTTTATGATCCACTCGCTTTCACGGTAGAAGAAGCCCACAAGCGTGGCCTCGAACTACACGTTTGGTTTAATCCGTACCGGGCTTACCACCCAACGGCACCGGATTCGTTATCGCTACAGCATATAAAAAACCAATTGCCGGAAGCTGTTCATTCGTATGGTGCGCAGTTATGGATGGATCCCGGGTCGCCCGAAGCCACTGATCACTCGCTTCAGGTCATTATGGACGTGGTTGATCGCTATGATATCGATGGCGTTCACATGGATGATTATTTTTACCCATACCCCGTAAATGATGAAGCGGGTAACGCTGTAGATTTCCCCGATTCAAGCTTTTATGCTGTGCATGGTGCGGGCCTAACTAAAGAAGACTGGCGAAGAAAAAACGTTGATGATCTTATTTATCGGGTATACTCCAGGATAAAAGAAGCCAAACCGTGGGTGCTTTTTGGCATATCGCCGTTTGGAATTTGGCGTCCAGGATACCCTGAAATGGTTACCGGTTTTGACGCCTACGCTAATTTGTATGCCGACGCACGCAAGTGGCTTCGCGAAGGTTGGTTGGACTATTTTACGCCCCAACTTTACTGGTCGCTGACCAGTAAAGGTCAGCCGTATGGCCCTTTATTGGAGTGGTGGAATGGGGAAAACGTCAAAAAAAGGCACATGTGGCCTGGACTGTTTACCAGTCGTGTGTTTTTGGAGGGCGCATCCCACTGGGAGCCCTTTGAGATTTTGGATCAAGTGGATTTTACCCGCAAGAATGCAGAAGCGAGCGGCAACGTTCATTTTTCCGTGAAAGCTTTGCAACCGGTGGATAGCCCCTTAGCCAATCAGTTGGCTGCTTCTCAATATGCCCACCAAGCAATTCCACCAGCCTCATCGTGGTTGGATGGCAATCGTCCAGCCAAACCGAACGCTTCGGTTCAACGTCTTGGAAATGATGTGTATGTCGCCATGTCCCCGGGTGACGACACGGACGTCCGTCTTTGGGCCGTTTGGATAAAGGTGGCCGACTCTTGGACTCAGCAGATTGTACCGGCATGGTCACATGCCCTTGACCTCAACGATTATAAAGATGCCAATGTCGTTGTGCTGCAAGCATTTACTCGACTGGGCATAGAAAGCGAGCCACACATTCTCATCTTAAACAACTAGAAACAAATCATTATGAAAGTGAATCGATTAAACTCGGTCTACTTCGTTGCGGCCTTTGTGGTTTTCACCGGGTGTGCCAACACCACACGGACCTTGGATGTGTCATCCATGTCAGATTCAGCGTATTCTAGTTGGGTTTCTTCTTCCCTTAGCACGGTTCTTTCTGACTGTTTAGTTGGGTCGAGTGCATGTCGGTTAAAGCTGGATCCGGGCAGTAGGATTGACTCTGTTTCGGTCCAGCGCGAGCAACAAATAGTACATGTGTATTTGAATAAGGCGTTTTCTCAAAAAACATTCAGAGACCATGAAATTCTAGAACTGCAGGAAAGAATTGCGGGAGCATTGGGGAGTGAAGCAGCCAAATTGGACGTTCAGGTGGAGGTTCTGGGAGTTCCTATAGCGGAATTGGTACCCAATTACTTTCGTTCGTCGAATCTGGATGTTTCTCGCATGCCAAAAGAAGCGGGAAGCCCCCGACGATTAACAACGAAACCCAGTGCGCCCTGGCAAACAGCCGCTCAGCTAACTGGTCGGCATATCGCTATTTGGCCCAGTCACGGATGGTACTATGAGTTTCGGTTAGATCGATGGGAATGGCAGCGAGCCCGGCTGTTTGAAACGGTGGAGGATTTATTTCCAATGGCGTTTGTGGTCCCTTACTTGGCTCCCATGTTGGAAGGGGCCGGTGCCTATGTGCATATCCCCAGAGAACGGGATGTTCAGGTTAACGAAGTGATTGTAGACAACGATGGAACTGGGCCCGGTACGAACCGATTTTTAGAAGTTGGCGAGTCGCAATTTGCTTGGAAAACGAGTTCCAACACAGGGTATTTGGATACGAAACCGTTGCTTCAAGAAAATCCGTTTCAAGAGGGTACCTATAGGGTTTCCCAAACGGACCGCGTGGCTTCGGCCGTAACGTCGTGGATTCCAGATATTCCGGAGACGGGGGATTATGCGGTGTACGTGTCATACGGGCTGGAGGAAAATGCGACCAGCGATGCGCGATACACGGTGTTTCATTCGGGCGGATTAACCGAAGTCAGCGTTGATCAGCGCATGATGGGTGGAACGTGGGTGTATTTAGGGACCTATCATTTTTCCAAAGGCTCGCTCCCCGAAAAAGGGCGTGTTGATTTGGCCAACAAGAGTGCAGAAGTAGGCAAGGTGGTGTCAGCGGATGCGGTTCGGTTTGGCGGAGGAATGGGAACGGTTGAACGTTCAGAAAAAACGAGCGGCAGGCCGCGGTTTACGGAAGGCGCTCGGTATTACATGCAATTTGCCGGGATGCCAGACAATTTGGTGTACAATGTCACGGAAAGCTCGGACGATTACATTGACGACTATCGCGGACGGGCAGAATGGGTAAACTACTTGAAAGGCGCCCCTTTTGGACCCAATAAAGACCGGGCTGCTAAGGGGCTAAACGTTCCGGTGGACATTTCGATGGCGTTTCATACAGACGCTGGGATAACCAACTCAAGCAGCACGATTGGGACGCTGATGATTTATTCGTCCACCGGAGCCCAATCAGACCGAACATTCCCTGATGGGATGTCTCGATTCGCCAATCGCGATCTGGGAGACATCATGCAAACTACGATTGTATCCGATCTCAGGGCGAAATACGATTCAACGTGGAGCCAACGCGCAATTTGGGATCGGGATTATAGCGAAGCCGTCCGACCCAATGTGCCAGGTGTTCTCCTTGAATTGCTGTCGCATCAGAATTTTGCAGACATGAAGTTTGGGCTGGATCCCCGGTTCCGCTTCGATGTCGCTCGATCGGTGTATAAGAGCATGGTCTACTTTTTGGCCAGTCAACACCAATATGAACCGGTGATCCAGCCCCTTCCCGTTACCCATATGAGGGCAGAATGGACATCGGATGGTAAAATCGAGGTGAACTGGAAAGAGCAACTCGACCCGAGCGATGCCAGTGCCAAACCATCGGGCTTTGTGATCTATCAACGAATGGGAGACGAAGGCTTTGACGGCGGTACTTTTGTTACCGAAGCCCCTTTTGTGATCGAAAATTCGACGCCAGGCATTGTCTATTCGTTCAAAGTACGGGCCGTAAATGCAGGCGGGGAGGGAATGGCTTCTGAAGAGGTGTCCGCAGGGCGTCCTTTAAGCGAAAGAACGAAGGCCGAAGTGCTTGTAATTACTGGATTTGATCGTATATCTAGTCCATCGGTTATTGAAGCGGGCACCTTCAAAGGGTTTTCCTATTTCGATGATGAAGGCGTTCCCGATCGATATGACCTTTCGTTTGTGGGGCATCAATACGACTTCAATGCGGAATCGCCATGGTTGGACGATGATTCACCGGGCCACGGAGCGAGTTACGCCACTTCTGAAACGAAAGTGATCACTGGAAATACCTTCAACTATGCCTCACTACACGGTTCTTCCATTTTAAAAGCGGGTTACGCTTTTGCTACCAGTAGTGATGAAGCGGTATGGGACGACGACGTCTACCTGAACGCATACGGTATTGTGGATCTCATTTTGGGCGAAGAAAAAACCACAAAAGGACCAGGCATTACGGTTGACTTCGAGGCCATTCCCGAGCAAATGCAGGCCAAAATAGCCGAATTTATGCGAAATGAAGGTTCGGTCATCATTTCAGGAGCCTATGTGGCAACGGATCTTGCGGGTCCAGGGGCGAACGAATCGAGTCGGTTATTTGCAAACGATGTGCTTCGATTCTCATGGACAACAAATCATGCAGCAGAATCAGGAAAAGTGGGAGGGATTAGCTTTTTGGCTGATTTGCCCGCTTTTAATTTTAATGTAGATCCGACTGGCCCGGTTTATCGGGTGGAAAGTCCCGACGCGTTAAGACCGGCAGAAGATGCGAAAACGATTATTCGCTATTCGGACAACAACATGAGTGCCGCCATTGGGCGACCTGGAAAAGGAGGAGTCATTGTTGTCGGATTTCCTTTTGAGACTGTATTGGGCATGCAGGTTCGAGATCTGTTGATGAACCGATTCCTTGATTTTGTGCAATAAAGAAGCTTTTAAATCGGTTTTTCGCTGATTGGCGTCAAATCGACCTGAAAACAACATGACAGAAGAAAAAAAGACGCTACAGGCAACTTCCGCTGAACGACGCCGGTCGTGGAAATGGATTCCGAGTTTGTACTTCATGGAAGGCATTCCCTACGTCATGGTCATGACCGTTTCGGTAGTGATGTACAAGCGGCTTGGCATATCCAACACCGATATAGCACTCTATACAAGTTGGTTGTATTTGCCGTGGGTCATTAAGCCGTTTTGGAGTCCTATTGTCGACATTCTCAAAACAAAGCGGTTTTGGATTGTGACTATGCAGTTGATTATAGGGGCTGCACTAGCTGGTGTGGCATTAACGCTGCCGGGACCTGCGTTTTTCAAGTGGTCGTTGGTTTTTTTCTGGTTGATCGCCTTCAGTTCTGCCACGCACGACATCGCGGCAGACGGATTTTACATGTTGGCCATTGATGATTCCAATCAAGCGTGGTTTGTCGGGATAAGAAGCACCTTTTATCGTTTGGCCATGATCGCCGGCCAAGGATTGTTGGTGATGTTGGCTGGTCAATTGGAAGAGCGAATGGGCGATATTGCCACGGCCTGGGCGTGGACGCTGGGGGTTACCTGTGCGTTGTTTGTGGTGTTGACCCTATATCACAAATGGATTCTGCCAAGACCTGATGCCGACCAGCCTGCCGCGAGTGCTACGGTTGGTAATGTGGTCAGAGAATTTGGTCTCACCTTTGCCAGTTTCTTTAAACGCCCCGGCATTGGCGTTACCATTGCATTTATTCTATTGTACCGTTTTTCAGAAGCCCAACTCGTAAAAATGGCTTCTCCTTTCTTGCTCGATGCCCGTGCGGCAGGGGGCTTAGGTCTTTCTACGACGGAAGTAGGATTCGTTTATGGAACGGTGGGATTGATATCGCTGACATTGGGCGGAATTCTAGGCGGTTTTTTGGCGTCCAGAAATGGCCTAAAATATTGGCTATGGCCCATGGTTCTGGCGATAAATGTACCGAATGCGGTATATGTTCTTTTATCGTTGTTTCAGCCCGAGAGCGCACTCATTGTCAATGTGGCCGTAGCGGTGGAGCAGTTTGGATATGGATTCGGATTTACTGCGTTCATGCTCTATATGATTTATGCCGTTGAAGGTCAGCATAAAACCGCTCATTTCGCTATTTGCACAGGATTTATGGCGCTGGGCATGATGCTCCCGGGTATGGCAAGTGGTTGGATCCAGGAAACCCTTGGGTATCAAAACTTTTTTATCTGGGTGTTACTAGCGACGATTCCCGGATTTTACATGGCATCCAAAGTCACGATTGATCCATCTTTTGGGAAGGCCGAAAAAACAGCTTAGTGCGGTGACTACCAGCCGGTTCGTTTACCTGAATTTTTCGCCTCACCCTCTTCAAGCTTTGCATCGCCCCTATTGGGCGTGTCCCAAATGTTTAGAGCATCTACAACAGACTTCCGTCGACGCTCAAAAATCGACTCGGACGTTAACCAAACGGGAGGAGCTACGGGAGCTTTTTTTAATAGGACGGGGAGCTCAATGAGAGGCTGATCCGAGCTACCCGATGATGGCAAACGTTTAAGACTGGTATTGGAATAATAAAATGCTAGAATTTGAGCATAGGAATGTCCATCGTCGGCCATGAAATGGGCTCCCCATTGACTGAGACCAACTCCATGGCCAAATCCTTGACCAGAGAAGGAATAAGAATTGCGACGATCATTCATTTTGAAATAGGTGCTTTTCAAGGCTTTTGAGCCAAAATGAGTGGCGATGGCTGCCCTAAACGCGCTTCCAGAAATCGTTTTTGAAGTACCGGATCCCCGAAGTTCAACTTCTGTTATCCGGCCGTCATACCCCGGCTTTCCTGCGCGAACATCTTTAACGTTAATGCCAAAAGTTTTGGAGAGGGCGGAAAAAAGTTGATCTTTGCTCACCGACCAATCCCATTCAGCGTGCGGAGATTTCTCGTCCCAAGGATCCTTTCTGGAGATCAAATAAGGCAGAGCTTTCGTATTCCACAAGCTCGTATTATATGCCGTTTTTCCGCCATTGGAAGCTGAATAAACGGCGTCAATCAATTCATTATCATAGTTAAGAACCTGTCCTGCCGTTTCAGATGCAGCTTGACGAGCAATAGGGGTCGCATGAGACAATCCTCGATAGACCTGAAATGTTTCATTGTCCAAAAGCTCTTTACCGTTCTGCAGCGCGTGCAATGCATACGTCCGAGCTACTACTGCCATAGCCTTGGAACCTTCCAGATCTTCAAATCCATACTCTGATCCGACTACCGAAGCGACATAGTCTTCCAGTGGAACACGATTAATGACCTGTAAAGTACCCTGCTTGTTGGAGACCTCGATGGTACCGGCATAGTACCGCACCGCAGCCGATGTGCTCAATCCAAGAGGAGTTCCCGCGTTTGATTTCAGGTTGATTTCAAGTCCCCTGATCCGTTCTGAACCTACCATAGCCTCTATTATAGAGCCATTAATGGTTAGCCTAACCGTTTGGCCTCTTGGAACCTGAATAGACCCTTGTGCAGACTCAATCCACAACGCGCCATCGGGAGAGGAAACGGTCAGAGACGTCGAAGAAACCGTATCAGAAACGTTGACGCCAATCGCATCAGGAATCTCATTTGCGGCCAACTTTGCAGGAAACGCCATACTAAATAGCGCCATGCAAAGTGTGCAGAGCAAATAGGTGATGAGATTCTGTTTCATGTAAACAAGTACGACGTCACATTAATTATGGTTTCCTTTCTGTATATCGACAAATCACCCTCTGTATTAAGTCCTAGAATCGTTCGCCGATCCGGCGCAGGTTTTGTCCGCTCAGATACCGAATGGTACACTTCGGCCAAACTGCCATGCCATTTCTATAGAATCGAAGTACACTTCCTGTGGGTGAGCTACTTGATGCCTCTCTGATGAGCCTGTGAATGTATTCACGGCCGAGCATTTGTAGCTAAAAAAGGAAATGCCCGGCGTAGTGGGTGCGCCGGGCATTTCGATTTTATACCCTAGTTGAGAATTTGAGGAGCGCTTTGGTCCCGAACACCGCCTTAATTCTTCGTAAGAAATAGGTCCAATAGATGGGCTAGCTCGTCTTTCAAGTTTCTGCGGTCTACAATTCGATCGATGTAGCCTTTTTCTTTCAGAAACTCTGACGTTTGAAACCCTTCTGGTAAGTCTTGGCCCATGGTTTCTCGAATCACGCGTGGACCTGCAAAGCCGATAAGTGCACCCGGTTCAGCCAAATGAACGTCTCCTAGCATGGCAAAAGACGCCGTGACACCTCCCGTAGTTGGATTCGTCAATAAAACGAAAAAGGGAAGTCCAGCCTCAGAAAGCTTGGTGAGATGCGCACTAGTTTTAGCCATTTGCATCAAACTTAGGGCTCCTTCCATCATTCGGGCCCCACCGCTTTGTGCGATTACGAGAGCCGGAATTTTACGTTCATAAGCCCTTTTAATCGATCTGGCAACAATTTCGCCAACTACCGACCCCATGGACCCACCGATAAACGTAAAGTCCATGGCGCTAACCGAAAGATCGTGGCCCCCGACTTTTCCAACGGCCGCTTTGGCAGCGTCTTGTAGGCCTGTTTTCTTTTTGGTGGCTTCTAGTCGGTCCTTGTAGGCCTTTTGATCGACAAATTTTAGCGGATCAGCCGATACGATGTTGGTATCGAAAAGCTCGTAATCGCCGTCAAATAGCAGGTTGAAGTATCCAGTGGGGGCCATCTTAAAGTGGTACTGACACCGAGGACACACCAACAACTGGCGCTCGAGTTCACGCCGGGTTATGGTTTCACTGCAACCAACGCATTTTACCCATTGTCCTTCAGGGACATCGTTTTGTTGACCTTTTTTGGTTTTAATACCAGCAGAAGTGCGCTTGAACCAAGACATATAAAAACGGGTAGGGTGGAGAGTTAATCTAGAACATTAATTTTTCGAACACACTCTTCGCAGCTTTTCGAGCTGCAAATTCTTTTAAATACGAAGGCTCAAAAGAATGTAGGTGTTGTACGCGATAAGATTCCAACTGATTCGTCAATAAAGGCCCCAAATTGAACAGGGACGGTTGAACTCGGATCACTTTTGCTCCCAGTCGATCAACTTCGTCGCTTTTGTCTGATTCCGGAGCGACTACAATCATTTCATCCGCCATCATCGAGATGCGTTGGCTAGCTTCTTCCGTTGATAGGGCTTGATCTTCCGCGGAGCGAACTAAGGTACCCTTTTCAATTTTGAATTCGGCTAAAAAAACTTCGTCTTTGCGAGCATGGAGCACGGAAAATACGGTTAGTCCATTCTTTTTCACTAGGTCGTCATCCGACACAACTTGTTGCGCGACATATAGTAACGACGAAATGGCATAGAGCGGAAGATCCATCGACCAGGCCAAGCCTTTCGCCGTTGACACTCCAATTCGGAGTCCTGTATACGAGCCTGGGCCCGCAATCACCGCAATGCCTTTGGGTTTGCACCCTGCTTTATGAATGATTTCATCAGTAAATACAGCCAATAGGCGAGCATGAGCACGGCCATTACGGTCAGACCGCTCGACCGGTTGATCCGTCGAATGGCCCGTTAAAAAGGTGACATTACACGAGTCGCCATACGTATCGATGAAAAGGATATCCTGCATTCTGTGCTGCGTGTGGACCGGCAATATTCGTTTCTCTTCTTAGGGTTCCTGCTCCCCGACACTAATGATAGGGCTTTTCCTTGTTGACAATTTAGAATGCTCTATTATCTTATCAAGCCCGTGTTCGCAAAAACTGATATATGGGCACACAACGAAGGAGTTATCTATGAAAGTTTACGACGCAGATCATATTAGAAATATCGCCCTGGTGGGACATCAGGGCAGTGGTAAGACCATGCTTGCCGAAGCCATGTTGTTGGACACCGGTGCAATTAAGCGGATGGGTTCAATAGAAGAAGGCACAACGGTAAGCGACTATCATCCCAGCGAAAAAGAGAGGCAAATGTCCGTTTTTGCTTCCTTGCTCCATGTCGAATACGGGGGTAATAAAATAAATGTAATAGATACTCCTGGTTATCCGGACTTTATAGGCGAAGTGGCCTCTAGTTTACACGTAGTGGATTCTGCGTTGTTTGTTATTAATGCCTCTGACGGGGTTCAGGTCGGAACGGAATTGGCGTGGCGCGCAGCCGTTAAAGAGAATACCCCATCCATGTTTGTAATTAATCAATTGGATAAGGAAGGGACTAGTTTTCGGGACCTTATTAGTCAGATCCAAGATCGATTTGGACGAGGTGCTACCGTTGTTCAAATTCCGGCAGGCGATGGCTCAAGGTCTATCATCGACGTGTTGTTGATGGCGCAGCTGACGTTTGATGCCAACGGCAAAATGACAAAAAAAGCCATTGACGAAAAATTTCGCGAAGAAGCGGAGCAGCTACACAATGAATTGGTAGAAAATATTGCTGAAAACGATGAGTCGTTGATGGAGCTATTTTTCGAGAAAGGATCGTTGAGTGAGGATGAAATGCGTGCCGGTCTTCGGGAATCCATGATTCGCCACCAGCTTTTCCCCATTTTCTTGACCAGCGCTACGGAGAATATTGGTGTTTCTCGGCTTATGGAGTTTGTGGGATATGTTTGCCCCACTCCAAACCAGATGCCAGAAGCGAAGACGAGCCAAGGGGGAACGATTAAGCCAGATTCCAACGGCGAGCCAATCGCGTTTATTTATCACACCATGGCTGAAGCCCATGTTGGAGATTATTCCTTCTTCCGCATCCATTCAGGAACGTTAGCTCCGGGAATGGACTTGGTGAATGCGAACACCGGCGCTTCGGAGCGTCTGGGGCAGTTGTACACCATCAATGGGCACGACCGCGATCCAGTAGAGCGGATGTATTCGGGGGACCTAGGAGCCCTGGTGAAATTGAAAAACACGCACACCAACGACACGCTACACCAAAAGGGAAGCAAAGTGTCGATGGAACCGATTGATTTCCCGGCCCCAACCTACAAAACGGCTGTTGTGACTATGCGTGAGGGAGAAGAAGACAAATTGGCCCAGGGACTGCACCAGTTGCACGAAGAAGATCCTTCTTTGTTGATCACTCACGACCAGCATTTGCATCAGTTGGTGCTGGGCTCACAAGGCGAGATGCAGCTAGAAATTGCTAAATTTCGCTTAAAAAATAGGTTTGGGGTCGATATCGAGTACGTGCGTCCACGTGTTGCGTATTTGGAAACGGTCCAATCGCGAGCTCGGGCAAAATATCGTCATAAAAAACAGACGGGTGGAGCCGGACAATTTGCCGACATTCACATGTTGGTTGAGCCAGCCGATTCTGATTTCGTCCCACCAGATGACATTAAGGTCAGAGGAGAACATACCGAACACACGTCTTGGGGCGCTAAGATCCACTTTATTGACGGCATCGTAGGTGGTGTTATTGATATGAGGCGGTTTTTCGGGGCCATTCAGAAAGGAGTAATGGAAGCGTGTGCAACAGGTCCAGTAGCCGGATATCCGGTTGGCGACGTGCGCGTTGTGGTAACCGATGGAGCCATGCACGCGGTGGATTCAAACGAGGCGGCTTTCAAGAGCGCTGCTCGGGCTTGTTTCCAAGACGCGTTCCGTCAGGCAAATCCTGTTATTCTAGAGCCCATTTACAACGTTGAAGTGTTAATTCCTGATTCCTACACCGGTGATGTGATGGGGGACATGAACACGCGTCGCGCGCGCATTTCCGGAATGGATGCAGAAGGCGTTTTCCAGAAGATTATTGCCCAAGTACCCGAAGCGGAGCTGTATCGGTACTCGACGTCTTTGCGGTCTATGACGCAGGGTCGTGGCCTGCACCGATCGACGTTTGATCACTACGAAGCGATGCCGCGCCACGTCCAGGATGCGGTAGTAGCTGAAGCAGCGAAAGAACACGAGGAACACTAGGCCTCTATTAGGTAATTCTGAGTCCTAGCGACGAACGAAAAATGGGAGGGGGGCGATCTTTGATCGCCCCCCTCTTTCTATTTAATCGGAAAGATAATATTCGACGGTCGAAACGACTCGGACGGTTTTGATGTGCGGATTATTTCGGTCCCTCGCTTCGATGCTGAACTGCCCTTGATTGGCCCGCTTAATTTTCCCGAGTGAGCTCTTCGAATCGGAAGCAAACTTTTCGGCCGTTTCACGGGCGTTCTGCGTAGCCTCCTCGATCATCTCAGGCTTCACTTCATTCAGCCTCGAAAACAGATACTCAATGGGCGCGGCATACCCATCACCGGTAAACACAATGCCTTCCTTCCCGAGGGCGGACAACTCACCCATCACCTTTCTCACGACGTCGATATTTTTTGAATACACCGTAACGGTTTGAATTGCAGTATATCGAAATGCCGCATTGTCTTGCCCGCCATACTGTTGCGCCTATTTGTCGTTGATGGCAGGAAGCGAATAGGTAACGTCCTCCGAGGCGATACCTTTCGATGTTAGGAAGCGCATGATCTTGGCTGTGTTACCATCCACTGCGCTATAAAGGCTCTCCAGATTGTTGCTTGCGGCGGTAAACTGGATGGGCCAAATAACTATGTCCG
>JAURGV010000048.1 GCA_030833605.1 Rhodothermales bacterium | reverse complement strand
GGCAGGTCCTCAGGTGTTTTGTCTAGGGTTGTACCAACCAATTCGATATCGCGCCCCACACCAGCATGAAACAACACAAAAGCCGTGTTTTCGCTGGTGTAGCCTGCGGGAAGCCTTAGCCCTTTTGCATCCGCTGCCATCCATGCTTCGTGAACCATCGCTGCCAATTTTGACAACTCAGCATCGGAGTCAGCGTTTAGACCTGTTGGACTATATGCTCCCATTTTTTTCGATAACCGTACCCGCTCTGGAAATACGTATGTCGAAACTGCGGTTCTGTGGTCAGAAACCTTCTGAACGTAATCCTCCAAAAAGCTCAAATGAGCCTCGAAGTAGGACTGGTTGTGCGGAAGAAGATCGATTCGCGGTGATGCTACGCCCTCAAAGAGGGTTCCGTCAAACGTGCCATTTCCGGTGGTAAAACGCGTCGTATCCGGTTGGAATTCAACCATCAACGCCACCACATTCACGTGCGCGGGCGCCTGCCTAACCTGAGCCAAAAGAGATGGCGCAGCAGCAAAAAAACATGCCCAAATTAGTGCTACAGTGAGGTAGGCTTGCCTACGTCCTAGCAGCGAAAAAACAATCATGTGATGCGAAATAGTCCGGAACGAATACAGTTCGAAAGGTACGCCCGCGTACTATTTAGCGAAATTCACCAACATCGAAAAGCGCATGGTGTTAGCCAGTGGCGAATTCTGCTCTGCGTAAATGTACGAGAAGTCGATTCCAATAATGTTAACACGAACGCCGGCACCCAAGGTCATGTATTTACGATTTCCGTTGTTTGGATTTTCGTAAAAATAGCCACCGCGAAGTGCGAACAGATTGTTGTACCAGTATTCAAATCCAGTTCCGATGGTCATTTGACTTAGAACACTCAATGATTTGTACTGAGCTTCATCGTCGGCCAACGCATTGGTCCGAACCTGAATGGGCTGCCAAGACGTGAAAATTGCTTTGTAGAATGGATCTGCAGCCGAAGATGAATCGGAGTAATGAATCAGGTCTTTGTTGAAATCGGTTACCAACGTAAGCGAATTGTATTCATCAAATTCCATTTTAAAGGCATAACCCAATCGCAAGTTGGTTGGAATCGGATCGGCCTGAGCATTGTCAGAATATTGGATCTTGTTGCCCATATTCGCGAGGTTGAAACCAGCGGAGAACTCTCCCTTCATGGTTTCGCCCATGGCGAATTTCCGAGTACGGTATAGTGCTGCAATATCAAAAGCGGTAGAAACACCTGCTTTTGTCTCCTGCGCACCGACCGTCTGGCCTGGAGCTAGGTTGGAATAGATGAAACGAAGACTGGTACCCACTCCGAAACGTTCGTTGAGCTTCACACCATACGAAAGACCCGTAGCCAAATCGTAGGAGCGAAACGTACCCGTTGGATTATTTTGAGCGTCGCGTCCTTCGTGTTGACCCAAAAATAGGTACGTAAGATGGGCTCCAAAAGTACCCCATCCTGGAACATGATGTTTTGCGATCAAATACTCGTAGAACAAATCTGCTTTGAACTCAGGCAGCCAGGTTGAGTGCGTGATGGCCGCTTCCGTACCGGTTTGGAACGCCAAACCAGCAGGGTTCCAAAAAATGGCACTGGCATTGTCAGCTAACGCAACTCCAGCGTTGCCCATACCGGATGCGCGACTATCTGGTTCAATTTTCAAAAACACCACAGCTGATCCGCCCACCTGAGCGGAAGAAGCGGTAGGAAGTAGCAGAATTACTGCCAGAAGGAGGAGTAGAGGGCGCAAAAATTTCGGCATAATGCGATTGGAGAGAGACTTTTCGACTAGTTGATTCACTGCGTACATGGTGTAAGTACTTAATTTATAACGAACCGCGGCGCACAAACAGGTAAATTGTTGTGGATTTGGCTCATTACCGTTACAAAGATTGATAAAAACGTGTTTTTAGTAGCCGTTCTGTCAATAAAGTCTATGTACGCGTTTTAATTACTTGATGATCGCTAGCTTTTCGGTATGCTCGCTAACCTGTCTCTCACCGTTTGAGTTGTAGGTTACTACTCTTAAACGATACAGATAGATTCCTGTTGCCGGACGGTCTAAATCATCATCTTTTCCGTCCCAGTACACCATTAATGGCCCACTGCCCAAGACTCCCGAGGGAAGCGCTTCATCCGAATGTATGGTTCGTATCGGTCGTCCGCTAAGCGTATAGATGCGTATTTGGACCTCTGCTGAGGTACCGGATGGCTGATTATGCTCGAACACGAACCGGGTTTCCCGATTCATAGGGTTCGGATAGTTATACACATTATGTACGCTTAATACCTCATCATTCGCGACAATAAATGAAAGTTCTGCCGAATTAGAGTTATTTAGCACATCCCAAGCACGAACACGAAGGGTGTGAGGACCCGTTTCAAGTCCTTTTAAGGGCCACGTCACCGATCCTCTTTGGAAAGAGTTTGGGTTGGCTTCGAAGCCACTTCCTATATCCTGAGACGACGTATCGTCCCCATCCAGCGTCAGCAGCAGCTCGTGTCCGACCCCCGTTCCTACCGTATTTATTCCGGACTGGTCGTAAAGCAATACCAAAAGATCCGAATCGGCTTCGACTTGCCCGCCAGAAACAAACGTAGAATCATTCATGAAAAGCCTGATTTCGGGACCCTGGTTGTCGTTTGGAGGCGTATCGGACGTCCCTCCTACAATGAAGTTTTCCGAATAGCCTAACGCATGGAACGCATTGTCTTGAGAGTACACTGAAATTCGCCCTGGACTGTTGGAATAGCTGATGTCTTTGGGCACAACAAATTGAGCTTTGTATTTACCACTCACCGCCTGCACTTCACCACGCCACAACAAATCCTCGCGCTGCCTGAAAAAGCTTGTTGGATTGTAAAAAGGCTCCACGAGGGGCACATTACGCTCGGCATCATAGACCGTCACGTTGACCGCGCCATTAAACGCTGCGTTGGTCATTCCATTGGCAGATTGCACCTCGCCTTCTATGGTAACCAAATCCAACGCCTTCATTTGACCCATTTGGGTATTTAACGGCACTTGATTTAACGATTCGACGACGGCATGACCGGGCGGCAATCCAATACGCATGGAAGGATCGCCTAGTAAATTGAATTTCCTGCTGTTCCCTTGCAAGCCTACGCCGGTGTTTTTGGTCTCGGCCAAAATATCCCCCAAGCGCCTCGGCAACCCTTCTTCATCCACCTTGAACATAGCAATATTCAATGCACGGTTCAGGCCTGCATTTAACGTTTCCGTACCGCCCGAGGTATAGACCAACCGAACGGTGGTAAATAGGGCTACCGCGCCCCCGTTTGGATTCAACAGCAACGACTCCGCTCCGCTTTGAAATTCTTCCAGGTCCCACCATCCAAATGAGCAGGTAGCGGTCACAAAAATGGATAACCGATTTCGATTGGTTAGAGCAAGCGCGTCTTCTTTGGTAAAAATCTCTTCTTGCGCCAATCCATTTGGCCCACCGTGGCCACTGTAATTGACTACCAGTGTACCTCGGTTAATAGCTGCGCTAATTTCCCGTTTGGCTTCTGGAATGCGAAAACCATTCAAGAAAACCCGCTCGTACGTCTCCGCGTAAATTTTTTGGAGATTGATTTGAGGATACAAGTCTCTTGCAACGAGCTCAACGACTTGATCCACATTGGAGAGATGAAGGTCCCTATCGTTTGTGGTCCCGGAAAGGCCAGTAGGCCCGTCGTCAGCGACAGCCGTATAGCTGGTTCTCCACGAACCGAAGGTTGAAGGATCTTCGTACGAAATCACTTTGTCTACCATCATGTTGGCTTCCGATAGCGTTTGCGCTGGAAACCGACCGATGCCAATATCTACTCGTTCCGATGAGGTGTCGGTAAAACCGGAGTACACCCAGAGTCCTTCGTTGTCATCGAGTAGGCCGAAGTAATCGTCGGAGGTGAACGTACCGTCGGTATAGGCTGAATCAAACGTTTCGTAAGGAAAAATATGATTCGTTAGGGGCTGCTGATACCCAGAAATCCCTCTAAAATCGTAATGACCATCTCCAAATAGAAGCAAATATTTGGGTTCTTGATTCGAAGGGGCACGGTCGTAGAGAAATTTCATGTAGTCTCTAACGGCGCGCATATCCGGGACTCCACCTGAAAACTCGTTAAAAACCTGCGTCTGAGTGACGAGGTTGACAATCATTCCCTGATTTCGACGGTGGGAAGCCAATTTTTCGGCCGCAGAAAGAAAAGCGACCGGTGCAACGATCACCAATTCTGGGAAATCAACCAGTCCATGCAGGTTTTGATTGGAGATGGGAGTTACCGCCGCTGCCGAAAGGGGTAGCGTATCCGTTGGTAAGAATACAACCAGATCCCTAGGCCCTCCCTGAACTTGTTGGGCTCCAACTTGAATGGCATGTTGCCCCGAAACAGACCCTACACCGAACTGGCGATGCAAAATGCCCCCGGTGACATCCCAAATACGGGGTTCAGTGGTATATCCTTTGATCTGATATTGTTGATCCCCGAATTGTCCAGGTCTCGTTGTAAAGTACAAGGGACCGGTGGTGGGTTTGGTTATATCTTGATCGTACGTAATGCGCACCCAATCCAACGACGCTTCTGGTTCGTTATTCTGACTTAACAGCCGCATGGTCAGTTGAATGGGTTGGGAAGCGGCGACCGTTTGTTGGAACGAAAACGTTGAGGTTATCGCGGCTGGGTCCTCTGATCGTTGCGTTGTAGCATACGGTGCGGTGAACTGGGCCAGTATGTCACTCCCCGAAACCATCGCTACGGTAGCCATTGGATTCGACGCGATGGCGACCCTAGCTTGATAGGTGATCGGCCCGGCCATAAGTCCGGGTAAAATCTGATTGGTTAGGAAACTGCGGGACCCTCCATTGCGAATGGTATTGCTCATCCAGTCGGTTCCACTCCCATGTTCTCGGCTCCAAACGCGTTCTTCGATATCCAAAAAGAACCGGCCTGGGGTCGATGAAAAGCTTGGAAAAGAGGCTGTAGACGAAAACGGAGCGTCAACAAGCGTCGGCCCGGATGCGGTCTCTATTTTTATAAATACCGCGTTGTCGTTCGAATAAGGATGCGTGTAATGTTCGAATTGGCCGTCCTTATAGATCCAGCCTGTTGGGCCAGGGGCGTAAAATAGCACCTCGTCGGACGCCCCAAATTGTCCATCGCCACCACCGGTTCGAACGATGGGTTGCTCCGCCAAATCGGCAATGCGCTCAATCCCGTTCAAAGCGGGCAAAGGCCTACCGCCATTACTTAAAACGTGAACCGCGTTGGGGTCAATGGCATCGGGATTCAGGCCCATAGTGGTCAAAAGTGACCTGGTTATCCGATAAATGCCTTTTTCTTTGATCGAGACTCGGAATACTTGTCCGGTCGATAATTTGCTTTCGGTTACTTGGGCCTTTTTAGCGCTAAACGCGGAGGAAACCTCCCGAGCATTGGCCGGGGCCGTTGGACTAACTAAAACGCGAATCCTTCTAAATCGTCGAATTTGCTGCGTAGTCGCGTCAAGTTGATAAACGGGGACAAAAATACTTGCCACGGGTTGTTTTCTAACCAACCCCAGTCCCGCTGCCCACACGTCTTGATCGGGATGATAAGCCTGTTGCTCTATATCGGACATGGATGCGCTAACTGCCACATCCATTTCGTCAAATTCCCGTGCCAAAATGGACACCTGAGGTAAGCTAAAGGTCGGTAAGTGTGCGGAATAAGACAGTTGATGGTTGCCAGCAGCTGCCCTTTCAATGTCTCCATAGGACCATTCCGATACCCCTACGGAATCCACAAATGCGGCAAACGTCCCATCCCAATCCAATGTAAAGTCAATCACCGAACTGCCGTCATCTTGCGGAATTGATTCCACTCGGACAGTCTGACCTCGCAATTCAAACGGCGAGAACAAGCACAAAATCACAAATACTACGGCAAATCCTGCTCGCATTACCAAAAGATTATATTGAAATGAAATCAACCCCGGAAGAATGTCCGTCAGGTCAATCGTATTGTTTTTGGTAACTGTTCGATCAAACTTTTTTTTCCAAAGATTCAGTGGCGTCAGAAATTACTTTGCGAACGACCATCAATCGATCGACTCTTTCAGTCAAAAGCGAAAGAGCAGCTTCCATGTCGATGAGGCAGTCCTCCAATTCGGATTCAACACCAATAGCCTTCGCCAGTTCACGCATTAACTCAACATTTCCACTTAATACGGTAATTGGATTGTTGATATCGTGATGAATCGTAGAAAGCTGGGCACGCAGCCTGTGTAGAGCAGCTATTACCTGCCCTAAGTGCGCATTGTCGTTGACGGTCGAAACATTTGCCATAATTGTACAAGCCTTAATTATGCGACGGGTTCCCTTTTGGAGGTTGTACTTCTAACAATTCCTGCGTCCAGATGAGCCCAAAGCACTCCAATTTGTCCTTTTTCGCCCATATCCATTTCAGATGCATACCATCGACTCGTCGCCGACCCATCCAATGTTTTCAGTTTAAGCTCCTGACTTCTTTCGTCAGGCTCCCCATCAAGCCAACTTTTAAACAGTTTACGTTCTTGTCGGGTCGCAAAAACGCGTTCTGTAAATACTTTCATATCGGGAATATCAGACAACGCTATCCCGGTAAGTAAAGCAGCGGTTGGCGACCAGTATACGGTTTCCGCTGCTTCATTAAAGGCCACAATAAATTGACCAGAAACTTTCATCAGCCCCTCAAGAAAGCGCCCATTTGAGGAGGAAAGATCCGTTAATGGAACGCCCGCACTGCCTCTGGCTAATTCGGGACTTTTGATGGCCTCGGAAGCACCGTCTCCACTAGACTCCACATCCAAGTGCTCCACACCTTGCTTCTCATCGACGACTATCAGATGGCCAACACCATTCCCATATTGAAAGGGTTGAATAGTCAATGCAATGGGGGTCGACAATTCGGGGTGCAGTCCCGGATACATTTCGATACGGTCAATGCCCACTTTAGACGAGCTTTCCTTTGAAAACCAATTTTCGAGATGCTTTGTTGGGAAAACACCCTGCAACATGGCCAAAGGCTGGCCTTCGATCCACGCTGGATCAACCGACATCCTCATCGCTAACGCCTTATTTGCCCGTACAATGTTGCCGTTTGCACCTCGAACAATTACAAAAGAAGGAATGGTATCAAAAAGTTGATTGAATTGGGCCTCGTTGACAACGGCTACTTGCTCAGCTTTGCGAATTTTCCGAGCCAAATTTACCACCGAACTGGCGTGCGTACCCAGCATAGGCGCCGTTTCAACAATCAGCTTTTCAAGTGCTGCCTCAGATAGGCTATTGCCGTGAATTAACTCCGTGGTTCGCTCATCTAGTTTTACCAACGGGGCTACAATTTTTTGGGAGAGAGTCCCCCAGAGTAGAGCAGACACTACAGCCCATAAAATGAGACCGACTACCAAAATGAGACTGGTATATAGAATTATCAGTTGCCAAATAGGCTGTGATTTAGAGACGATGGCGACCCATCTTCCCATTTCCGCATGGTGGAGTGCCGTCAACGAAAGTTTTTGATTTCCGAACTGAACGTCACGTGTGATGAAGCCCGGATCTTGATCTTTTAACTGGTCCCACCATCTTTTATCCAACTGGGTCCCGATTTCAGAACTCTTGTTCGAATCAAGGATGTCGCCGGTTGCACTTAGTACCCAAATACGCTCATATCCCCTGTTCTGGCTCAAAACAGCCAATCCATTTCGTGATGAATGGACGGATGCTTGGGTTTCAAATAGGGTTTTTACGGTGACTTGTTGCTCATACATCGAGCGCTCTTGCAATGTGGTCGTTGCAAAATACGTGAGTATGGAAGCCACCACTAAGAGGATGGCTCCAAAGGGCACAATCACTTGCGCCGTTAGTTTTCGGACAGGAATGCCGAGGCGGGCGGCAGAAGATCGCATCACGAGGTAGTTGGATTTAGTGGAAGGATACCTGTATGTCCCCAAGATTCGTGCCAGACAACAGACGAACTTCAATCCAACTGTTATGTATCTTGGTTCATGGCAAGAATTAGCGTCATAACCAAAGGTAGATGGGCCTCAGCGCAGCGGAGGATCTTCATTCCAGTGTTTCGAAAACGAATCACCATTGTTGTCTTGGCAGCCCTGTTCTTAACGTCGAATGCCCTGGCTCAAAGTGCCCTTTTTGGTTCAATTGACGACCCCACCGAACGGGTTTCTGTCTCCAAGTGGCGCCATCGATCTACTGTGGAATTTGGAGGTGGTTTTTCGCTAGTTGGACCGCAATGGTATACTGCCGCGGTAGGAGACTTCACATCGACCACACCGAAAACATTCCTTCATCTCTCGTCTTTGGTCCGAACCGGGCTTTACGGTGCCTATAAACCAGATACCGACGAAGCGTACGATGTGCTACGGATGGTTGAAACCGCAAAGTATCAGTCTAGTGGGAATCGTGTCTACGCCAGAATAGGACCTTTGGACAGAACCCGTCTGGGTTCGGGACATTTGGTATCGTTTTTTAGCACCGATGCGGCGCGCGACAACCGAACGGTAGGTCTTGAAACGCGCCTTTCGAACCCCGTATTTACGTTCGATTTTTTTGCAGAGCGGCTTTCGGCCCATGCTCTCGTCGGCTCCAGGCTTACCGTAAAGCCGTTTGGCGAAACATCCGGCACCTCCACGGTCCTTTCAACGCTTGAAATCGGTACTTCCGTTGTCCGAGATCGCAGGACCCCGCTTCGGGACAAAGGGCCTTTTGACGCATCTGAGGCCGATATTCGAGTTCAGGTGTACCGAACCGGCGGGTTTCAGTTTTTCCCGTACGTAAGTTTTGCTCGAATCGCGGATTATGGTCAAGGACTTTCCTTTGGAGCCGATGTCGAAAACGATAACTTCGCCGATGTGGCCCGATTGCATTTCCGATTAGCGCTGCATTACAACAGCTCTGATTTTCAATCGGGGTATTATGGAGCGTTTTACACCGTCAATAGCCACCGTGCCGAAATTCAAAACGAAAGTGGCGTAGGATCGGCCGGGTTCGCACTGCGAGAAATTGAACGAGGAAATTCTATTGAGACGGAATTTCGGCTGCTCATATTTGAACGATTCGAGCTTTGGTACGCCTTCATGCGATACCATGGGGTTCAGGAGCTCAGTGAGTACCATTTACGCTTGTGGCTGCGAACAAATCGATTTGTGGTATCGATTGGGCAAGATCGAAGAGGCCTGGTTGGGTTTCGATCTCTATTTAATTCCCTAGGGGACGAAAACCGGATGAGCTTCAATTTCGACTATCGGGTATTTCAGGCACTTTGGATAAAAATAAATGCCAATTATACGTATGTAAAACTACCTGAATCCCGAAATTCGCTTCCCCAGTTCATTGTCCAGCGACGTTTTAATCCCATGATTGTGCTTCGTTACCCAACCACTTCCAGGTAGGTGCACCCCGAGCAGCGCGCTGCACCAATACTATCTAAGCAATCGATTTGCTCATTTCCAGCATGCGATTGATGGGTGCCAGCGCTTTAATTCGAATCCCTTCGTCCATCGTTATTTCAGGCAGCTCGTGCAGCAGGCATAAATACAGCTTTTCAACCGTATTGAGCCTCATGTGAGGGCATTGGCTACAGTTACACCCACTTTCCGGCGGCGCAGGAATGAACGATTTGTTGGGTGAATCTTTTTGCATCTGGTGCAAAATCCCTTCTTCCGTTGCCACAATAAATAAATCGTGGTTGGAGGTAACGGCATAAGACCGAATTTGACTGGTTGACCCAATGAAATCCGCGTGCCGCAAAATGGGGGCATCGCATTCAGGGTGAGCGAGTACCGGAACGCCCTCATACCGAGCTTTCAATCGAACCAACTTTTGCTCGCTGAAGGTCTGGTGGACAATACAAACGCCATCCCAAAGGACCATATTCCGGCCCAGTTTGCGATTGATATAGCCCCCTAAATTTCTATCCGGTGCAAAGATTATGGGCTGGTCGGCTGGGATTTGACTGACAATGTGTTCCGCATTCGAAGACGTGCAAATAATATCGCTTTGCGCTTTAGTAGCGGCTGAACAATTGATGTACGAAATTACGATGTGACCCGGATGCGCAGCCTTAAAGACTTCAAATTCATCGGCTGGGCAGGCATCGGCTAGTGAACAACCTGCGTTTAAGTCGGGCAATAGGACCTTTTTATTCGGATTGAGAATCTTTGCCGTTTCAGCCATGAAGTGTACCCCGGCAAAAACGATGATATCCGCGCTGGTTTCAGCAGCCTTTCGAGCAAGTCCAAGGGAGTCGCCGATGTAATCAGCCATATCCTGAATTTCAGGCTCTTGATAATAATGGGCCAAAAGAACAGCATTTTTTTCTTTCTTCAGCCGCTCAATTTCGGCATGTAGATTTACCGAAGGATCAATCCGCTGATTGATGTAGCCAATAGTTAAGTCAAGCTCAGGAGTTACGTTCATTGTTCCTGTATCGTGGTGGATTGAGTAACAAGTCGGAATTTTACGTCTCTTCAGGACGTGCAACCCCGAATCCGGCCTGATGTTTTGTTATATCCCCATGAATAGGAACTTGATTAGAAATAATGACCGGATTACCTGAAGTAAAGCCTTCCACCCTGCCGAGTCCAAAGCCCTCGAAACGCTGGAGAGACATGATGATGAATCCGTTGCTATTGAATGTTTTAGGTTAGCCGGTTCGCGGTCTGAAACACCGATTCGTTTACCCCGTTTCAGGTCGAATATGGCACATTCCAAACCCATCGTTTCCTTCATTTGCACGCATAATAGTGCAAGATCCCAAATGGCCGAGGCCTTATTGCGCCATCATTTTGGAGGGGAATACACCGTACAAAGTGCAGGAACGGAAGCCACCACGGTCAAAGCGACTGCTCTTTTGGTTCTGGATGAATGGGGACTTGAAACGTCCTTATTGTATTCAAAAACCGTAGATCATCCCGACTTCTTGCCCTCCGATATCGTTGTCACTGTTTGTGATGACGCACAGGGAAACTGTCCATTCGTCCCAGGAAAGCTTAAAAACATCCACAAGGCCTTCCCCGATCCATCCAACGAAGGATCTAATCAGGAAGAAAACATAGCGGCGTTTAGAAGGGTCCGAAACGAAATTTCAGAATGGATCAAATCAGAGTTTAGGGTTTCCACTTCTGGATAGACTCTAGCAAGTAAGAAGCCACTTTTTCAGCTGGTATACGCTCCTGCTCCATCGTGTCTCGATGCCTTACCGTCACGGTACCGTCTGCCGTTGATTCTCCATCTACCGTTATACAAAAAGGCGTCCCAACTTCGTCCATACGACGATAGCGACGTCCAATAGCCCCTTTTTCGTCGTAAAAGGCTAAAAAATGCTCCTGGAGGTCATTTTGGAGCTTTTCAGCCATTTCAGGCATGCCGTCCTTCTTCACCAACGGAAACAAAGCCACCGTGATTGGGGCCAATTTCGGGTGGAATTTCATCACCGAACGGGTGTCGCCATCCACTTCTTCTTCGCGATACGCTTCGCACAACAACGTAAGGATGGTGCGATCCAACCCTGCTGATGTTTCTACCACATACGGCAAGTATTTTTCGTTCGTCTGAGGATCGAAGTACTCCATTTTTTTGCCAGAATGCTCTTGATGAGCAGACAAGTCAAAATCGGTACGGCTGTGAATCCCTTCGACTTCTTGCCATCCGATGGGGAACTCGTACTGAATATCGTAGGCTGCATCGGCGTAGTGAGCTAGCTTTTCGTGCTCGTGCCAACGCAGTTTAGACGGACGAATTCCGTTATCAATGTGCCATTGCATCCGCTCTTCGCGCCATGCTTCGAAAGCCTCCATTTGGGATCCTGGGCGCACAAAATATTGCATTTCCATTTGTTCAAATTCCCTCATGCGGAAAATAAACTGACGAGCAACTATTTCATTTCGAAATGCTTTTCCAATCTGAG
>JAURGV010000047.1 GCA_030833605.1 Rhodothermales bacterium | reverse complement strand
ATCCGCCAATTCCTTGTCGGTCAGCCCGTGTTTTACGTATTCGGAAAGCCAATTCGTGCTAATAATCATGATAAACTTCTATCTAACAGCAAGTGTGCGCGTGGGCTTATGTGCCCATCAGGGGGGTGGTTTGCGCCCATGAAAGGGCAGCTGCTTCCGGGTTAGCTGAATTGCTCCAAGAATCGAACGTCGTTCTCGTAGAGGATGCGTATGTCATCAATACCATAACGAAGCATGGCAATGCGTTCAATACCCATACCAAACGCGTACCCCGTGTATTTCTCGGAATCGATCCCAAGCCCTTCCAATACGTTTGGATCGACCATTCCACATCCTAAAATCTCCATCCAGCGACCGCCGTCTGGGAGCGCTTCGTCTTCCCACCAGATATCCACTTCGGCACTTGGCTCGGTGAATGGGAAGAAGCTGGGTCGAAAACGCATTTTGACGTTCTCGCCAAATAACGTGCGAGCAAAAGCCTGGATAATCTGCTTTAGATCAGCCATGGTTACTCCTTCATCCACGTAAAGTCCTTCAACCTGATGGAATAAGCAGTACGATTTATAAGAGATGGCTTCGTTTCTGTACACGCGGCCCGGCACGATCACACGAATGGGAGGCTTTTTATTCTCCATCACTCTTATTTGCACCGGCGAGGTATGCGTCCGCAGCAAAATACCATCGTGTGCCTTGGAAGGAGCCTCAATAAAAAAGGTATCCTGCATATCCCGAGCCGGATGATCCGGAGGGAAGTTTAAGGCCGAGAAATTATGCCAATCATCTTCAATTTCTGGGCCTTCCTCAACATCAAATCCATAATTTTCGAAAACCCGAGTAATTAACCGAAGCGCTTGGGTGATCGGATGGAGGCTGCCTGTAGGCTGAATCCGACCGGGAAGGGTTAAGTCAACACCGCCGCCTGATTCCTCTGCTACGGAAGAAAGACGCTGCGTTGCTTCTTCAATGCGTTTTTCTACCAGCGCTTTTGCCGTATTGATTTCCTGGCCAAAACTCTTTTTGTGCTCGTTCGCGACTTCGGGGATACGCTTGAGGAGGTCCGTAATCTGACCTTGCTTACGAGAAAGAAAACGAATACGATAATCGTCGACGGCCTGGATGGAATCCAATACGGTCTCCGCTATCTCACTTTTCAGTTCCTTTAGGGCAGCTAAAGCCGCATCGGCTGTATTTTGGTTCGAATCACTCATGCAAAAATGCGTTTTGACTTTTCGAAAAGGCCGGTGTTGCTCACGATGAGCGACAAAAAACGATCAAACAAAAAAAATCCCGCCTGACCTGTTGAAGGAGGCGGGACTTTGGAATTTGTGCGTGCCAGAATTCTTTGGGCAGCACCACCTTCAACTTGTTATCTGGTAGTACCGCTTCTAAATCGATCTATATGGCACAACTTCGTGTCCACTTACGATCCGTGTTTTACAACAGCGGCAAACGCTGCTGGATCGTGCATAGCTAGATCAGCAAGAACCTTGCGATTCAACTGAACATCTGCTTTACGAAGTGAACCCATCAACTGCGAATACGTGGTGCCGTTCAAACGGGCAGCCGCGTTAATACGTAGAATCCAGAGGCGACGGAACATGCGTTTGCGCGCACGGCGGTCTCTGTATTGGTAGGTGAGGGCTTTTTCAACTGCGTTTTTGGCAACTGTATAGACGTTTTTACGACGTCCCCAGTAACCTTTTGCCATATCCATTATCCGCTTACGGCGGGCACGGGCGGCTACTCTATTTTTTGCGCGAGGCATGGTATACTATCTGTCTTAAGTGCTCTTGAAACCCTTTTCAGTACTTTGAGAGGGTGGCGAAACGGTTGGCTAGCTGCTGATGAGTCTTTTCATCCGTGGCTCGTCTACCGCAGAAACCAGTGTGGCACCGCGGAGATTACGCTTCCGTTTTGGAGATTTTTTTGTCAGAATATGACTAGCAAATGCTTTTTTGCGTTTCACGCGACCGGTTCCGGTAAGCGTAAAGCGCTTTTTAGCACCACTATTCGTTTTCATCTTAGGCATGATATAGGCCTTTTTTGGCTTTTTGAGCCGAATTCACGAATTCTAATGCCATCTTCCGCAGAGTGAGTAACCCACTTGCGGAAATGGTTGAGCCTAATAAACTACGAAATACACCAGCTTCCTGCAAAATATTTGTCGCTAAAAACGACCGATTTCTGTTGGAAATTCCGTGAATCACGACTGGGATTCCGAGAAATCGTTAACTCGGTTTCTTTTTATCCGGGCTTAGAATCGTTGTCATGCGACGACCTTCCATTTTTGGAACCTGGTCAATTTTGCAGACGTCTTCCAATTCTGAGATGAATCGGACCAACAATTCCGTTCCGTGCTCTTTATAAATAATGTCTCGACCGCGAAATTGAACGAATGCCTTTACTTTGTGGCCTTGGACCAAAAACGCTTTAGCATGCTTGGTTTTGAAGTCGAAATCGTGCGTGTCCGTATGGGGGCGGAAGCGGATTTCCTTCATCTCAACCGTATGCTGCTTTTTGCGAGCTTCTTTTTCTTTTTTCTGCTGCTCGTACCGGAATTTGCCATAATCCATGATTTTGCAAACCGGTGGTTCCGCGTTCGGCGAAATCTCAACGAGGTCCAGTTCTTGTTCTTCAGCCATTTGAATGGCAACAGCAGTAGGGTAAAGTCCATGATTACCCTTAGGATCGACAACACGAACTTCTGAAGCTCGGATTCTGTCGTTCACGCGAATTGTATCTTTAGCGATGACTTTTAGGAGGTCTATTAATGATTGTGGGCGAAAATACAGTAAACATATGTTGAACCCCAAATATAGAATTATGATTCAATAAAATAATTCCTTGCTTTGGGGGCTACAAGATGGTGGAAATTAACTGGCCCCGATGGCTTCGTTGATTTCACGATTGGCTAAGGCAATGAAATCGGTGGTACTCATGCCGCCCAGGTCACCATCTCCATGTCTGCGGACGGAAACAGCGTGGTTGGCCATCTCTCTTTCGCCTACAATAAGCATGTAAGGGACCTTTTGCATCTCAGCCGATCTAATTTTGTAACCCACTTTTTCGTGTCTTAAGTCGCATTCGACCCGAAGTCCACTCAAAAGAAGCTCTTTGGTTATTTGCTCGGCATAATCGTTAAACGATTGCCCGACCGGTAACACCTGAACCTGGACAGGCGCAAGCCAAGCTGGGAAATTACCACCGCAATGCTCAATGAGCACGCCAATGAATCGTTCCAAAGATCCAAATGGAGCACGGTGGATCATAACGGGACGATGCTTCGCGTTATCGTCTCCGATGTAGGTAAGATCAAATCGTTCTGGAAGATTATAGTCTAGCTGGACGGTGCCTAGCTGCCATTCTCTACCTAACGCATCTTTAACCATGAAATCTAACTTAGGACCATAGAATGCGGCTTCTCCCATTTCTTCGGTTGCATCCAGTCCCATTTCGGCCGCTGCTTCACGGATAGCTTGTTCTGCATCGTTCCACAATGCGTCATCACCAATGTATTTCTCGGTGTTTTCCGGATCACGCAGCGAAATCTGAGCCTTGAAATCGGTGAAAGACAAAGCGGAAAGTACTTTCAAGGTCAATGCGATCACGTTTTTGAATTCTTCCTTGACCTGGCTTGGCATACAGAAGATGTGGGCATCGTCCTGTGTAAAGCCGCGAACTCGGGTTAGCCCACCCAATTCGCCCGACTGTTCGTACCGATACACTGTTCCAAACTCCGCATAACGAATGGGCAATTCTTTGTAGGAACGTGGTCTATCGTCGTAAATCTGCGTGTGATGAGGACAGTTCATCGGCTTTAGCAAATACCCTTCATCCTTTTCCACATCTTCCATCATAGGAGGAAACTGTGAATCGCTGTAGTAGGGGTAGTGGCCGCTGATCTTGTACAACTCCAAGCGGGCAATGTGGGGCGTCACAACCGGCTCGTAGCCGCTTTTAAGCTGCTCTTGTTTCAGAAATTCGGATAGACGATCGCGTAACCGCGCTCCTTTCGGCAGCCAAAGTGGTAATCCAGGCCCTACTTTCTGCGAAAATGTGAACAGTTCGAGTTCTTTACCCAATTTTCTGTGGTCCCGCTGCTTAGCGAGCTCCAACATTTCTAGGTATTCATCGAGCTCTTTCTTCTTCGGGTAGGTGATACCGTACAGACGAGTCAATTGCTTGCGGTCCTGATCACCTCTCCAGTACGCCCCAGCTATGTTGAGCAACTTGGTGTACTTGAGTGAACCGGTTGACGGGATATGTGGCCCACGACATAAATCAGTAAAGTCGCCTTGCGAATAAAAGGAGATGGTGCCGTCTTGAAGGTCTTCGAGCAGCTCTAATTTGTACTCGTCTTGTTTTTCGGTGAAATAGGCAATGGCATCTTCTTTCGACACCTCCCTGCGTTCATACGAAACATCCCGCTTGGCCAATTCAGCCATTCGGTTCTCAATTTTTACGAGGTCGTCGGGGCCCAGCGAGCGATCACCTAAGTCGACGTCATAGTAAAAGCCTCTTTCTATCGCCGGTCCAATTCCAAACTTGACGACTGGATATAGGGATTCGAGGGCTTCTGCCATTAGATGGGCCGATGAATGCCAGTACGTTGCCATCCCTTCGGGGTCGCGCATCGTGAAAATCTTGATTTTCGCATCCCGGTCGATAGGTCTAGATAAGTCCCGAATCTCGCCATCTAACGAAATGGAAACGGCCATTCTTGCCAGACCTTCAGAAATGTTGGCAGCTACTTCTTTTCCCGTCACTCCGCTGTCAAATTCGCGGATTGATCCATCTGGAAAAGAAAGTTTTATGCGGTCGGCCATGGAATTAGGGACTGGTTTAACATTGAAATACTTGTACACTCAAACAGCCCACAATATATAATGTGCCCGCTAAAAGGTCGGCGAATATTGGTTGGATTTCACCGCCTAGTTCAAAATTTGTAGCAACCATGGCTGCGCTTCACGCAATAGCGGAGCATACCCATCGACAGAACTGTGGGAAAGATTGTCGGCCGGAGCCAAAACGATGGGGGCTCCATGGTCAATGGCATCCTGCAATTTCAGTTGCACGTTCGCGAACGGAAACACTTCATCATTCCGGCTATGAATCGCATATTTAGGCACAATATTAGTACCCTTCAAGCTTCCGGTTACCGGTTCTGCGGCAATTGAAATCCCCGCTGCAAACAATTCGGGTTCCTGGCCGGTCATGTACCAGACGCCCATTCCTCCATTAGAATAGCCCAAAACAACCACTTTGGTCGGGTCGATGGGCCAATCTGCTTTAATCGCTCCCCGGATAAGGGCCTTAATTTGATCTAGCGCCTTTTGACTGGTCCAATGGGGAGACCTTAAGGTCGGCGCAACAAATATGGCGTCGGTCTCGGGTAAGCCGGGAACGGCCAGGTACTTTAAAAAGATTTCCCCTTTGTAGGTGCCCTGAGGGATCGAGCCGTGCAAAACAAAAATGAGTGGTAGACGAGAAGCGCTCGTGACGATGGGGGAATGCATGACGTAAGGCATCTCAACACCATCGTCAAAGGTTACTTTTTCATATTGGTAGCCGGATTCAAAATTGACCAGTTCCAAGTCCCATAGGTGGACCCCAAGTATGTTTTCTTCGGAACAGGCTATTCCTAACCCCATCAAGCAGAGGTACGAAAGAAAAACCAATCCGCTTTTCACCTTATCTATCTGGGTCAACCGCTTCATGCGTGAACTTATGGTTATGCTGAACCTAATTATGAGTCCTTCTTGTACAACCTAATAACTCTCTTTTTTTAAATCCCGAAACAATAATTAGCGTGAATGAACGTTTTCGGGTTGTTAACAGCACCTAACCAATTGCTGAGCGGAATTGGAGCCTGGATTTGATCGTCTACCAACTACTATGAAAAAACTACTCGTCCTTCTCATGGCGCTTGCGCCACTATCTGCCTTTGCGCAGTCCGGAAGCATCACCTACGATCAGGTGATCAAAATTGCTATCCAACTGCCTCCCGAAATGGAGTCAATGCGAGCTCAAATTCCTACTGAATCCAAGAACTCGTTGGTACTCCTTTTTTCTGAGACCGAGTCGCTCATGAAAAATGCTCCTAAAAAAGAGGAGGATAAAGCAACCGAGATTCGAGGAGAAGGATTTATGTTTCGCGCGATGGGCCGCGTCCAGGCTGAAAATGAAACGTATACCAACCTCGATGAAGGCACCATTACCGAGAAAAGAGACTTTATGGGGCGCACTTTTTTGATTGGAGGCGATCAGCCCGCGTACGCGTGGAAACTGACTGGAGAACAGAGTGAGTATTTGGGCTATCCCGTCCAAAAAGCAACCGCGGTTCGGGATACCACAAAAATTGAAGCGTGGTTTAGCCCAGAAATTCCTGTTTCTGCTGGTCCAGAATTATTTGCCGGGCTGCCAGGAATGATTTTGGTCCTAAGTCTTGACGATGGAAAAATCCAATACGCTGCTACCGAGATCAAGCTCGACGGCCTTGAATCAGGGGTTATCAAAGCCCCAAAAGAAGGCAAAAAGGTTTCTCGCGCCGAATTCGATCAGATTATGGAAGAAAAAATGAAAGAAATGCAGGCTCAGTTTGGCGGCAAGGCCGGTAATACGGGCTTTCGCATCATGCGCCACAATATGCCTTAACCGTTTTTGGTTCTTGTTTTCTACTTAAGCACTCCATTCGCCATTAGGCGATCTAATTGGTTTCTCTCTTTACGGTTACCCCCATGTTTGTTCGAATTTCCACAAAGTGGATAGCAAGCTTAGTCGTTTTTATTAGCCTGTTTTTAGTCCAAGCTGCTTCGGCGCAATCCAATCGATTCGATGTTACAGGATCTGTCACGGATTCGTTACAGGTCGGTTTGCGTGGAGCAACGGTAGTGGTATTAACGCAAGCAGACTCGGTATTGACCAAATTTGCTACGACTGCAGCGAATGGTTCGTTCGAAGTCAAAAGGGTCCCAGAAGGGAAATACATCCTTCAAGTCACGTTTGTTGGATTTCAGACCTATCGGAAGAATTTCGAGTTGGCCAATGCAAACTTTGACGCCGGCACGATCCAATTGATAGAGTCCATCGATGAAATGGGAGAGTTGGTAGTCAGTTCAGAACACATTCCGATGGTCGTCAAAGGCGATACGCTAGAATACAATGCCGCAGCCTTCGGCGTTAGGCCAAACGCGGTGGTGGAAGACCTATTGCGCCGTTTGCCTGGGGTTGAAGTCGAATCCGACGGAACCGTTAAAGCGAAGGGAAAAGAAGTCCAAAACGTTTTGGTCGACGGCAAGGAGTTTTTCGGAAAAGATTATAAGATTGCGACTAAAAACTTAACGGCGGAAGCCGTTGACAAAGTTCAGGTTTACGATATGCGTTCCGATATGGCCGAGTTCACTGGAGTTGAAGATGGTCAAGAAGAAATGACCATCAATTTGGAACTCAAAGAAGACCATAAGCAAGGGTATTTCGGAAATATGAGCGGAGGCTATAGCGCGGAAGGCCGGTACGACGGTCAAGCCTCCATCAATCGCTTCAGTTCAACGACTCAATTGGCATTTCTTGGGAATCTGAACAACGTAAACCGCCAGGGTTTCTCGTTCGGGGACTATATCAGTTTCATGGGCGGCATGGGTGGTATGGCCGGCGGAAGTTTCAGCATGGGCGGAGGGGGACTTCAAATTGGAAGTAATCTTTCCGATGGATTTTCAAACACTTTATCTCTGGGTTTGAATGGGAGCCGTGATTTCGGGTCCAAAGTTTCTGTTCGATCCAGCTATTTTGTATCAAATATTGAAAATACGCAGGACAGAATCGTACAACAGCAGCAGGTTTTGGGATCTACGGTCTCTTCGTTGACCAATCAGAACAGTGATCAGCTTAGTGACAACTTGACCCACCGGGCGAATTTGAATGTCAAATACACTTGGGAAAAGGGGCACGACATACAGCTGCGCTCCAATGCCAACATTAGTTCTTCGTCCCTCAATAGTGTGGGCTTTCGACAAACCACAAGAATGACGGGCGAGCTTTCAAACAATAGCCAAACCAGTTACAAATCTAGTGGCGATAATTTGGGTGGTGATGCTTCCATCACGTACCGCAAACGATTGAATGAAAACGGGAGAAGCCTCGTTGCTGACCTTGGGGTCAATCTGAATGATTCCGATCAGTCGAACGACCTTAATTCAGTCACGGGGCTATTTCAAGCGGGAGACATCGCTACCTACGACGAGATTCTTCAGTATCAAAAAAGCTTGGGCAATACGTTGAGCCAAACACAGCGTTTATCCCTTAGCGAACCGCTAGGTGGTGGACGGCTGTTGGAGATTCGAGGAGAACGAAGGTCGGTAAGCGAAGACCAAAACAAGTCAGTTTATGACCTTCAAAATGGTGTTCAAACGTTCAATGAGCTTTTGAGCTCAGGGCTGGATAGAACCTACACCTACTACAAAGCAGGTCTAAATTACATTCAGAATTGGGAAAGTTTGTATTTGGGAGTCGGTGTTGATCTTCAAGAGTCGTCTCTGGACGGGAAGATCCTGGACAAAGGCACCAACATAACCAACGGATATACCAACATTTTGCCATCTGCAAACCTCAGGTATACGATAAAAGATGGTATGTTTATGGGCTTACGATACAATGCAAGTACTCGCGAGCCTTCCATGAATGAATTACAACCGTTCCCAGACAATAGCGACCCGCTGAATATCTATTACGGAAACCCAGAGTTGAAGCCGGAATATCGCCATACGGGTAGTCTGAACTACAACTACTTTGACCAGTTTTCCTTTGTGAACCTATTCGCATACATAAATGCATCGTACGTTCAAGACAAAATCGCTCGAAGTAAAACCGTAGATGACCAGTTCAAACAGGAAATGACTTCTGTTAATACCGATGGCGACTGGTCTTTTAGCGGCACCGTCCATTTTGGAGCGCCGATTCGGAAATTGGGGATGAAATTTAACATCTCGAACAGCGCTACCATTTCGAAAGGCATCGAGTTTATTAATAGCGACGAAAATAAATCTGACATTTTCAGAAATTCCGTCAATCTAACGTTCGAAAACCGGTCAAAAGACGTTTTTGACGCGCGCGTGGGTGCTCAGTACACTTTTAACGACGTGAGTTATTCGTTGAATAAAAACCAGAATCAGAATTATCTGAATCGTAGCTATACCGCCGATATCAGTTATTTCATTGGCGAAACGATTGAGATTTCGACTGGGATGGAATACAAGGTGTTTACGCAGAACCTGTTCGGTCCTTCCGACGATGTGCCTCTACTTAGAGCGTCCATAACTAAAACGTTTATGGATCAAAAAGCGGACATTCAGCTGGTTGGACTTGATCTATTGGACAAAAATCAAGGAATTAATTTCTCCAATGCCGGAAATACCATTCAAGAGGAGCGAATTAACTCGTTGGGTCGCTACGTGATGTTGAAGTTTATTTATCGCCTAAATAAAACGGGTGGCCGTTCTTCAGGCGCAATGAGAACAATTGAAATGCACTAGGTCCTATCCTTTAAGGATGTGATGAGTGTGCAGAAGTAGGCGTTGTAGCTCGTGTCCAGTAACATCTGTTCGCTGGCGCATTAGAATCCGTGTAACGCTTAGAATGGCTGATCGCACGTTGACTTCCGCTAAGTGTGCGATGGTCTCTCGGCAGGAAGTAGCCAGCATGTCGTCAAAAGCGTCAATGGACTCGTGCATGTGTTCGCCAGCTAACTGCCAAAGTTGTTGAGATTCCATTACGGCCCGTTCAAACGAGTAGTTTTCTTCTCCAAGTACCGTCTGGATAGTAATCACGCCGGACATTAGCATCTGCACGAAATTGTGGATAGACGCCTTGTTGCGGAACGCTCTATCGGTTGTATACCTAACCTCACACGTGGTGTCGCTCATTCGGATTTCCAAGACTGGTATCCGGTGATATGCACAAAACACCCATCGTGCTGCTTCGTGAACAACCACGTGATCCCGAGATGTACTATCTTTTCGTCTTCGGAATGCCTGTTGTGAGGCATTTGGGCCGATTATTGCTCTGAATGACATGTCAAAACCAATTGTGGAACTCTACAATGGGTATCGGCAGTCAGAAATGGCATGTAATACGTATATCTACGTAATTACGTGATCTGGGCACTATTAGCGAATCTAGGCTCGTTAACGATTTCGTGCTAAAAACGTATGCATAGCGTCTGCATCGTATGGTAACCCTTCGGAAAGTATTTCTGTGCCATTTTTGGTTATCAGAATCATGTCTTCCAGGTAATAGGCATCTTTTCTTAATGAAAACATGGGTTCAAAGGCTATTACCGTGCCTTCGCGTAATATGGGCAACGCGGTCTCTGCCGATTCGATACCCACTCCGTGAATATGCCACGCAACCCCATCGGGTCCGGTCATGAGCGATGTAACGTCTTTTGCTTCTGGATGCAAGGTCGACCAGGCTTTCAAGCCTTCTTGAGCAGCGCGTGTGATATCTTCAAGGGCTGCTCCATCTTTCATAGAACGGATTCCGGCCTGATAACCGGCAATCAAAGCATCCCAAACAATGGCTTGTTCGGAGCTGAAGGTTCCTGAAACGGGAACGGTTCGTCCTACATCGCCGCCGTATCCCGAGGCGAAGCAGCCGACATCAACCCGAACCAATTCACCATTTTCGTAGGGCTTATTCAAATGGGTGTTGCTGTAAAACGACTTTACAACTTGTCGGATATGCGCATTGGGACCGGTCATGACCCACGGCCAAAAGGAAGGGCCGTCCATGCCCTCCTCAAAGCATGCAGAAACGACGGCTACTTCGGCTATGCGTTGAGATATCCCGGGCTGAATACGTTGCATACCGGCACGAAGAGCGGCTGCGGTAGCAGCCGCATTTTTGCGAAGCTGATCAATTTCGCGTGCCGATTTAACCCAAATTAGCGCATCAATAGCTGGAGCGGCCGAAGCAATGGTGGCCTCCGGAAAGGTGCTTTCAAGTGATTGACGCCATAAGCGATGGAATCCGGCGACGTGTAGCATCCCGTCTGGCACCTCGTTGGGTTCGCTTCGGCGGGGTTCGTCGAGATAAAGAGTATCCACGCCGTCATTTAATCTGGTTTGGATATACGATTTAAACGCAGAAAAGGGTAAAACCGCACTTACCCCACTCTGCTCGGCCCAATCGCTTCGATTCAACACATGGAGATCGTCGAGCGGTACCCCAAAGGATTCAGGGACGTTTCCAGCGAATAATAAAACACGCTCCTTAGGCGCATCAAGCACCAAAATCGCACCTGGAGCTGTGGCTAGCGAAGTGAAATAATAAAAGATGGGCTCTTGAATCCATGCCGGTTGTTCCATGTCCTTGGCTTCCGACTGCGCGGGAAGCACGATGATTCCTTGGGGAATCGCACGCATCAGTGCCAACTGCCGCGACCTGACTTCATCGGTCAGCGATTGCCCTTGAGCTAGGGATGGGGTGCCTAGCTGAAGGACAAAGCCCAAAGCCAGTAACCATGCACCTAGAGCCGATAAATTTCGCCTTTTCATACGACCGTGCTGTTGAGAATATCCAATTTGACTGCTATCAATCTACCCATAATTGGAGCATACAAAAAATCCCTAACACGCTGACCAGCAGTGCGTTAGGGATAATCTGGGTGGGTCTAAGTGGACTCGAACCACCGACCTCTACGATGTCAACGTAGCGCTCTAACCAACTGAGCTATAGACCCAAACACAATTTTGACTCCTGTCCGAAACTTTTCGAACGAGAAGGGTCGCAAATATACCTCGGTTGACTGACCCTAGTCAACCGTTCAATTAGAATCCCACGCGAAGAGAGAGCACTGGCAACGTTTCAACTGGGGGAGAAACGTAGGCCGAGACGTGTGTCCGATTCATTTTCCCAGCTTTTCTCGCTGAAATAGCCCCAGATAGAATTCGGTTTACGACCAGACCGGCAATAAGAAAAGACCGTCTTCTTTTTAAAGACTCGGCATCGTTTCGCAAGGCTCGAAATTCGGCAAATTTGG
>JAURGV010000046.1 GCA_030833605.1 Rhodothermales bacterium | reverse complement strand
ATCACTTGCGTCCCCGACGGGAAAACGAAGGCGTCCATAACCTTGCCAACTTCATCAACCGTCTCTAAAATGTTTTCTCCCGAACGCTTTTTAACGTTTAAACTGATCACAGGGAGCATTTTGGCGTCCTCAACTCCCATGGTGTAAAGCTCATCTTCCTCATTTTCTTCTTGATAGATGGCGAGACGGGAGTAAGACGTTCTTTCTTTAAAACCAAATTCTACGTCAGCAACGTCACGAATAAACACGGGGACGTTGTTAGGGCTTTTAATGACGAGGTTTTTGAGTTCTTCAACATCCTGAATTTCCCCATTTACACGAACCAAATAATTAGAATTATCTACGTCAATAGAACCGCCCGGAAGGTTGGTGTTTTCATCCGAAATGGCCGATACGAGGTCCATAAACGTTAGATTATAACCCTGTAAAAGGCTTAAATCGACGTTAATTTTCACTTCGCGGTCCAATCCACCGACCAAATCAACGGCCAAAATGCTGGGGATCGCCTCCAGTTCGTCTTGTAACTCTTCTGCGACTTCTTTCAGACGGACCAAAGGGTAGGGGGCGGACAGATTGATCGAAAGAATCGGAAACTCGGACATGTCGATCTCATTGACCACGGGTTCGTCCACGTCCGACGGCAAGGTTGTTTTTGCTATGTCGACTTTGTCACGAACCTTGGAAAACGCTTCGTCAATCGATACATCAGGCTCAAATTCGACCACGATACTGGAAACACCTTCCGTCGAAGTCGATCGAATGGCCTTTATGCCGTTTATACTTTGAACTTCGCTCTCAATCTTCTGCGTAATCAGAGACTCCACGTCGTCGGGCGAGGCCCCGGGATAGATCGTAGTTACAACGATGTTAGGGATCTCAATCGAAGGGTTGGCCTCTTTAGGAATCGTGATATAGCTGTAGATACCACCGAGAGTCAGCACCAAAGTCAAAACCAGAATGGTGGTTCTGTAATCGATTGCCGTATTAGTAATTTTCATATCCGAATTGGGATTAACCGGGGGGCAGTCACCTTGCAGTGACTTTCATTCTGGGTAAGTTCTTCTGAATAACGTCTAGGACGGGTCGGCTTCAATGTCAATCAGGTCGCCTTCCGAAACGTTGGTCTGTCCTACGGTAATCACTTTATGGCCTTCTTTCAGCCCGGAAGTGACTACGGTTACCCCTCCGTAGGAAGCGCCGGTTTCAATGACTAGTCTCATGGCGACCAAGTCCGTACCGTCATTTTCGACCACGTAAACGCTCGTTCCTTTTTCGTCTCTAATAATGGCAGTTTGTGGGAGTACAATCTGATCCTTCAACACCCGTTGTGTGATCTGCAGGTCAACAATCATTTCTGGCTTAAGTGTTTTTCCTGTATTGGAAAGGGACACCTCAATCATAAATGTTCTGTTTTTCGGATGAATGACATTCCCGACAAACGATATTTTCGAGCTAATTGAATCGCCACCGTAGGCTTTTAACGAAACTTGGACGGGGGTTCCAACCCGAATATCCGCTGCGTATCGTTCAGGTACGCCAGCCTGGATTTTCAAAGATCCGGTGTCTACTATCCGAACTACAGGGGCTCCCGGCACCAGTTGTTCTCCTTTTTCAACCAATCGTTCTTCGATCGTACCTGAAAATGGAGCGCGTACAAAGGTGTTTTCCAACTGCTGTTCCATTTGATCAACGGCTGCCTTTGCTTGTGCAAGCGCCGCCCGCGCCTGGTTCAGTTGCGACCGAACTTGTTCAAATTCAATGACCGATATAATGGAGTCCTTATAGAGAGGCTCTTGGCGTTTAAATAAATCTTCGGCAAGGTCAGCAGATGCTGTCACGGAAATGCGCGTAGCTTTGGCTTGTTCAAGAGCCGCTTTGACCAAGCGGTCATCCAAACGAGCGACAACGCCGCCTTTCTCGACCCGAGCGCCAATTTCCACAATTTCTATAACCGTTCCGGCAGATTGTGCCGACAAAGAAGCGTCTTGTGGCGCAACCAACACCCCGGTAACGGGAATAATTTCTTCAAAAGATTGCGGCACAACATCGATGGTGTTCACGCGGACAACGGGACGGTTTGAACCGGTTGCGTTTAATTCCGCAGGGGATTCCGCTTCCACCGACGCTCCGCCACACGCTGAAAGCAAGAAGGGTACAACCAGAAAAAGGGCTAGTACAAGGTTGGAGAGTGAGATTCTGTTCATGTGTTTTCAAAGCAAGAGATTCAAAGACTGGGTATCGTTTGAAAAGTTATCCGGTTGTGTTTTTTAGTTGCTGGACTGGCCTATAGCCATGTCATAGGTGCTACGGGCCACCAATAAATCGTGGACAGCCTGGAGGTATCCCAATTTACTTTGGTCCAATTGATTTGAGGCTTCACGCACTTCGAGTGGCGTGGCTACTCCTTCTTTCAGCCGTGATTCAGCATATTCGAAGTTGAGTTCAGCGCGCTCCACATTCTTTTTCTGGCTCATCATGCGAGATTGAGCGGCTCGCAAGTTGCGAATCGATTGATCCACTTCTAACCCAATGGCCTGGGCTAAAAATTCGGTGTTGTTTTCGGCCTGCTGAATCGCAATTTTACGCTGTTCGACGCGCTGTTTGGAGGCAAATCCGTTAAATAAATTCCAAGTAAGCTTGAACCCGACGTTGGTCGCCCTATTCCAATACGAATCATCGAAATAATTACGGGTTGTTTTCGTAAAGCTAAACGGATCGTTTGCTGCTGCTCGTACAACTTGGCGATTGTCAGGTACGCTGCCCAGATAACTGAAGTTGGCAAACGCGTCAAGCGTGGGTAAAAATTCAACCTTGGTCACCTTGAGTTGGATTTTTTCCAATTCGATACTAATAAATGCCTGTGCTAAGTCCGGGCGTTTTTCCAAAGCCATGATCTTGGAATCTTCAGCGGAAGTGCTGAGCTTGGCTTCATGGATGTTCGTTTCAAGGCCCCCTCTGACTTGAACCACCACGCTGGATGGAATGGCCAGTAGTAACTTTAAATTGTCAATCGCCGTCGCGCTATTCGTTTTGGCTTGTAGCAATTGCGTTTCCTGGTTGGCCAATTCCACTTCCGCTGATAAACGCTGAAATTTGGGCGCAACACCTTGGGAAACTTGGCGGGATACTTCGGCAAGTGTTCTAGAGGAACGCTCTACCGTTTGCGCCAACACCGATTCCTGCTCCATCAACAAAAGAATCCCAAACCAGCTTGTTTTAACCTGATTGATAAGTTTTTGCTCTTCTCTCGATACCGCCTGCTCATTAAATGGCTTCAGCCACTTTGAAGCGCCATACGCTCCCATGATGGCGCGACCGTCGAATACCTTTTGGTTAATCGTCAGGCTGTTTGCATACACATTGGGCACGCTAAACAGATTGTCCGAGTTGGACGATTCAATCCCTGCGTTGGCATACCCAGCCTGAATCCGATTGAAATATTCTGCAATCGTGATGGGGTTAGATGAGACGTCACTGTCCGTGCGCGCCTGCTCATTAAAGGCGAGCCAGTTCATAAACCCAAGGGTTTCAAACAAACCGCCTGCATCGGATCCAGCGAAAGGATTGGCAGATTTCACATTTCGCGTGTAGGAGCTATTTACATCTATTTTTGGAAACAGCTCGGCCCATCCGCCTTTAATTTGAGAAAGGGCATCTTCGCGTTCAAGACGAACGTTTTTGAGCGCAAAATTCTCGACGAGTGCAATTTGAATGGCTTCGTCGAGCGTAAGCACCATCTCAGCCTGCATGTCCTGAGCATGAACAGAAGGCACGAGCCCGCCGCATGCCCACAAAAGCAAGACGAGCAAAGAAGATGTTGAGATAGTTATTATTCGTTTCATTCTGTAATTCTCACTTTGAGGCGGTTGCATTTGAAGTTGCAACACCGTGGTAAATGAGTTGGGTTAAGAAATCTGCCATTTCCAAAGGAGTCTGCGGTACCTGTGATTTGGGTTCAGACCACAGTTTGCAAGCATTCATTTGGCATCCATTCACATTGACGAGAATGAGGTGGGCAAGAAAAGTTGAGGATGAACACGTGATTTCGCCATTATCGATGGCCCGTTGAACGGGTTTTGACAGCGCATCGAGCGAGCGATTCCGTTGCTGGGTGAAAAAGTCACGGGAACGGGGATCATCGGAGGCGCCAATGCGGTGAGCTTCCCGAATTAGGATCACAAACAGGTTTAGCTTTTCAAAAAAGAATGAAAAGGTCTGTTCAAAAAAAGAATGCAATTGCTGCTTGAACGGCGCGTTTTTCTGGCTATCGAAGGTTGACTCGATAAGATCACATAGCTGATCGTAAAGGCACTCGAATATGGCTAACAGAATTTCCTGCTTTCCTTCGGGGAAATAATTGTAAAGGGTACCCTTTCCAAACTCAGCCTCTTGGGCGATTTCTTCCAACGTCGCTTGTGAATACCCTTTTTCAGCAAACACCTTTTGCGCTGCTGAAAGGATTTCACCTCGTTTGTATTGGATTTCGCGCTCTCGCCTGGAAGGCGCAATAGAAGTGTGCATTAAAACTAGTATGCTTTTAACCTAAGGGTCTCTAATGTGACTGGCTAGTCAGAATACGACCCGTACGTCAGCGCGTAGCGAATGATGCATCCATAATCGTAAAGATTCGATTAAGTGATAATCTAAATGTAATCTTCTAATTGGTGCGTGTAGAGATAGTCTACCACGTTTTTGACCCGCTGTGCCGAATCTCGATGGCAAATTAATAACGCATCGTCGGTGTTCACTACGATGAGGTCATTTACGCCAATCACTGAGACCAGTTTATCGCCGGCCTGAACGTAACACCTACTAGCATCGTGTAAAATGGCATTTCCCTCAATCGCGTTACCCGCAGAGCCTTTGTCCGCCAAATCATAGACGGCTTTCCAGTCGCCTACGTCACTCCAGTCGAAGGAGCCAGGGACGACATACACTTTTTCCGCCCGTTCCATCACACCATAATCAATCGAAATGGAAGGAGACTGTTGAAATGATTTATGTACCTCAGATTGTTCTTGTTCTGGGGTTAAACCTGCTTGAATGTTTTTGAACGACTCAAAAACAGCCGGTAAGTGACGCTCCAGCGCATGTAGAATGGAATCGGCTCTCCAAATAAACATGCCGCTATTCCAAAGGAAGTCTCCTGAATCCAAAAAGCGTTCGGCTGTTTCTAAGTTGGGCTTCTCCGCAAACGTTTTGACAAACAAGGCCTTCAATTCATCCGAATCGCTGTGCCCTTCTGGATCGAACTGAATGTATCCATAGCCCGTAGCTGGGTACGTCGGCTGAATTCCGATGGTGACCAAGGCGTTTTGTTCGGATGCTTTTTCAATTCCAACCCGTAACACGTCCTGAAAGGCCCGCACATTTCGAATTACATGATCGGCAGGGAGCACAATCATGACCGCATCAGGATCCTTCTGATAGAGTTTAAGCGCTGCATAGGCAATGCAAGGGGCGGTATTCCGACTAATGGGCTCAGCTAGAATGTTTTCTGCTGGAATAGTAGGAAGTTGTTCCAGCGTGCTTTGAACATATCTCTCGTGCGTCACAATATGGCACATTTCGGGCTCAACAATTCCCACCAACCGCGCCACCGTATTCTGAATCAAGGTGTCTTCTCCGACCACCGATAAAAATTGTTTTGGTCGGTCACGGCGACGGAGGGGCCAGAATCGGCTACCAATTCCCCCAGCCATAATTACAGCATGAATCATTAAATCGCTATTTGAGGTGCAGATGGATGAAGCATGCTTCAAGGTACTAATTGACAACAGATTAGGCTACTCCAATCGGAAGGTTTTAGCGGACTTTCAGTCGGATTTCGGGCGATGTGTGTGCCTTAATGGAATGGTGTCTGTATAGTATGTTGGACAGAGAATTACCGTTTGACAGGGATTAGAACTCGTTTTAAGGGATTTACCCCTGTTTGTGTATTCGGCGCACTATTTGAAACAGACTCAGCCAGATACATTAGTTAACCTACGGGAGGGGATACCATGAAACGAATTATTACCATGAGTCTGTTTTTGTTTACCGCGATGTCATTTGCGGGCTGCGTTATCGAGGAGAGTGTAGGACCTGTTGGTCCTCCAGGAAACGCAAACGTGTTCTCACTGAACTTCAACTTTAGGATGGTCGACGCGTCCATAAACGGCACGGTCGCGTCCGTTCCGTACGATGTTCCAGACATCACACCGTTGGTGGTAGACGAGGGCGCCGTGCTTCTATTCTTTAGGGACCAAGGGACTTGGACTGCAATGCCCTACACCTTTGGCGTAGAGTCACAAGATTTGCCAGCTGTTGATTACACCGTGTCTTTCGGGTATGGATATGACGATGGTTTTCTAGAGATATTTTATGAAACATCTACCGATGCTGTCGACTTCTTTTCTCTACCAGACCGGACCATAAAAGCCGTGATAATCGATGGATTTGCCTACGGAAAAAACCGAATCGACTTAACCGATTGGAACGCTGTCAAGGAATTTTACCAACTAAACGAAGAATAGCATTTTAATACGGGTTTGCTCTTTAGGATACTGCTCGAGTGTCGATAACAAAATCACACTAACGGTTTAATCCTAATACGACCAACAGACCCTATGAAAGGCCTAAACTTCGATAAAGAATCCGCAACCCGCAGAGCCAATACGGCATCAATGAGAAAAATTGTTTCGGGCTTCTGCAGGACTGCGCTGGACGACTACCGAAAAGCAGGATACCCCTTTGGAAAAACGATGGATGGAATGTTGGTTTGGTTTGAATACGGTCAATTCACGACCGATAATTAGCCAGAGCGTTTCTCTATCGTGCCAATTGGGTTGCCTCTTAAACCTTTCTTTGTGGCACAAGTAAACGAAGTGAAAAGCACCTACTTCCTTCGGTTATGATCAGAGATATTATTGGTCTATGCTCCATTCTCATGCTGGCGGGTTGCCAGGAGGCGCCGACGTATACCCAATCCGATTCGTCGGTGGAAGGAGGGTCGGGAAGGGTTTACTTAGATCGAGAAATCGCTGACGTAATGAGCTCTGAGCACGGAGCGCTTTGGTTAGATCGCCCCGAACGAGATTTGGAAGAACTACCTAACCGATTGTTTCGGGTGTTGAATCTTAACCCCTCGACCGTCGTCGCTGACATTGGCTCGGGTACCGGCTTTTTTACCTTTAGATTGGCTTCATTAGTGCCACACGGTAGAGTCTATGCCGTGGAGGTTCAGCAAGCCTTGGTAGACACCATTCAAGTGCGATCTTCCCGCAATGGGTTTTCAAATGTAACCCCCATTTTAGGCACAGTAGAGTCCCCTAATTTGCCTTCCAATCGGGTTGATTTAGCGCTCATTGTTTCTTCGTACCACGAGTTCTCGTATCCCAAAGAAATGATAGAGTCGATATTCGCATCGTTAAAATCGGGAGCTCGGCTGGTTATCGTTGAATATAGATTGGAAGACGAAACGGTCGGAATCCCCGAAGCACATCGCATGTCGGAGGCCCAGATTCGCGTCGAAATAGAAGCGGCCGGATTTGAGTTTAGGGGTAGGGAAGACGTTTTGCCGCAGCAGCATGTGCTCATTTTTCGGCGGCCCTAGTTCACACTATTCCAGGTCAAGAGATCGCCATAGATACCAACTGGCTAACGTTCTATACGGCCTCCACGGTTCAGCCATGGCTTCGACCAGTTTTGGAGAAGGCAATTCCGACAAACCATACGTTTTCATTAAGCCTTTCTGAATGCCTAAGTCCGTGTGCGGCAACACATCGGGCCGTCCAAGACGAAACATCAAATACATCTTTACGGTCCATGGGCCGACACCCTTCACCGATGTGAAGCGCTCAATGATCTCCTCATCGGATAGCGGTTCAAGTTGGTCTTGAGTGGGTACAATGCCCTCAATGGTTTTAGAGGCTAAGTCTTTGATGGCAGCTGTTTTCGCACTCGAAAGGCCAACCGCTCTAAGGCGTTCATCCGCTAACGTGACTACATGGTTGGGATCCAAAGGTTGGTCGGGGTCTGAAAGAGCACGGAATCGTCCATAAATGGTAGCAGCAGCTTTCCCAGACAATTGTTGATAGACAATCGATTCGCAAATGGATTCAAACGGGGAGTGTGCCGGTCGCATTTCGCCTTCGAACGGGCCCACAGCATGGATAAGTTGTGCCATGGTTGAATCCTGTTCCGACAAGTGGGTAATGGCATCGAAAATTGAAAAGGGGACTGGATTCATCGATTTATAAAGATGTAAGGCTGTATTTTGAAGGCAAGATAAGCACTTATACTCTATGTCCTGGATCGGAATTGCATTGACGTACAGCCTTTTTAGGAGGAATACACTGCGCAGGTATGTGTGGTGGATTTGCAATGTTGTCTCTCAAAAGCCCGTCAAGCATCGAAAACAGCGCCAACCAGCGCTTTTTCTCCGCTGGACTGTGGGCTTATTTGTTGGCCAAAGCCACGAGTTACGGCGTGTTGGGCGTCGCTTTGGGATTTGTCGGTAGTTCGTTTCATGCCACGCCATTAGGAATGCGAATCCTAGCCATAGTCGTCGGCACGGTACTCATTTTTACCGGGTTACAAATCGGTGGGTTTAATCCCTTTGAACGATTCAAAACGGGGAGGATTGCCCGCGAAACTGGATCCGCTTCTAGCCTGTCGAAAATGCGACGATTTTCGTTTTGGCTAGCCTCTCGCATGAGCGCAGCCGTCGCTTCTGTTGGGACGGGAAATCGATTTTTGTTAGGGCTAATGAATGGATTTCTGCCTTGCGGGCTCTTGTACGCGGCCCTCGCATATTCCACCTCTCTGGCCAGTCCGACCACGAGCGGTCTTTTTATGATCGTATTTGGTCTTGGGACGTTTCCTGCGCTGATTTTGGCGGCCAATTTTATGACTTGGCTACGTCAGTCGCTCGCTTCAGTGGTTGTAAAAATGACGGGCATTCTCATTGTTTTAACCGGCATTATTACGCTGATGCGGGGTCTTCAGGTGTTGAATCCGATGATGCACTGATTGAAGATGCATTGAGCGAGGAAGCTTTGGCCGATGGTTCAGTGGCCGACGAAGCTTTGGCCGACGGCCGATCCGTTGGGGGTGTAGCAGGTTCTGGCTCTTCAAACAACACACGTAACCCCGGCGTTTCTACATCTTCAAATTGACCGTTTTTGACCGACCAAACAAAAGCCCATACGCCGGAGGCAGCCAGCAGTAGAGCCAAAGGCACCAAAAAGTACAAGACGTTCACTAGTAAGCACCTTTTAGCTTGGGAGAGGACGAATGCTGGGGAGAGGACGAATGTTGGGGAGAGGGCGGATGCTGAGGAGAGGACGGTTTCCCGTGGGAAGAGGGTTTAAAAGTTGGCTGGGTAATCGAAAGTAGGACAACGACCAGCGAGCTGACCGGCAAGGGCATTGGAACGCGGCTTATCGCGGAAAAACTTCATCTCTCCGTGAAAACCATCGAATCGTATCGCGCTAGGGTGAAAACCAAGCTGAATCTAGCCAACGCCTCGGAGTTGATGCAGCATGCTGTTCAGTGGGTCGAAAACGAGTCCGGTACGTCTTAACCGGTAGGCCGTTTGATGACTTCTACCAATTCCACCTTGAAAAACAGGACGGAGAATGGGGGTATTTTGCCCGGAATTCCGTAGGCGCCGTATCCAAACATGGGAGGAATCTTAAGCTCGCGCTTTCCACCTTGTTTCATGCCAGTTAGGCCAAGGTCCCAGCCTTGAATCACTGCAGCCGTGCCTAGTCGAAACAGAAAATTACCACCTGCGACCGCAGACGCGTCGAAAACGGTTCCGTTTTCATCGTTGAATTGCCCGATATAATCAACGACCAAAACATCTCCAATTTCTGCTGTAAGTCCTTCGCCCACAACGGTGTCGGTCACAAGGACTTCGTCAAAAATATCGAGCACAGTGACCTCGTAAACAACGGTTGTATTTCCCGGAACGGCACATTCACCGTTGGAAAAACACTGGCCACTTTTTCCAAAGGCCAAATGGGAGGGGATTTCTAGCTTTCGAGTTCCGCCGACTTTCATGTCCACTAATCCTTGATCCCACCCTTTAATCACTCGATTGATGCCGAGCGTAAAAATAAAGGGCTCGCCCTTCTCGCTGGTGGAGTCGAAAATTGAACCATCCAAAAATCGGCCCGTGTATTCTACAATTAACGTTTGATAGTTTTGAACCGTGGCACCGGTGCCGATTTCAATATCCGTTATGATAACGCCTTCTTTCGGTTCGTTCGAATCACACGCGGAAAGAACAAAAAGTACCGGTAAAAACACCAATACAGATAGCCGGGGAAATAATCTCATATTCAATTTCACGTCTGAAAACTAGGTCTACCCAATAAGATGAAGGCCTGAAACGGTACACCATTTCAGGTTTGCCATGAGGTCAACGAATTCGGAAAGCGTAGGTTCGATAAAAAGAGGGCAGAAAATAGCGGACCATCGCGCAGCGTACTTAGGCCGCCGCCCCGTACTTAAGATAGGGTTCATATTATCGGGGTCGCCGGAACGGCGACCCCGATAACACTCCCAAGAATAGAGAAAAGCCTCTTACGCCGACTGGATGCGAGCGAGAGCCGCTAGATTGTTTCGGACATCTTCAGAAGAGGCTTCCATGAGCTTCAATTCGGCAGCTGTAAGGTCAATCTTGACCACTTCTTCTACACCATTACGGCCCAATTTGGTCGGTGCGCCAACAAAAATTCCTTTTTGTCCAAACTCACCGTTCAACCAAACAGCACACGGAAGTACGCGGCCCGAGTCTTTCACAATGGCTTCTACCATCTCTGCAGCAGCCGCTCCAGGAGCATACCAAGCCGATGTGCCCATCAACTTGACAATCTCGCCGCCACCGAATTTGGTGCGTTCAACAATCGCGTTGATTTTTTCCGCATCCATTAATTCGGGAAGAGGGATTCCACCGATGGTTGTAAAGCGAGGTAGGGGAACCATGGTATCGCCATGGCCACCCATCAATAGGGCTTGGATATCGCGAACGGAGACACCCATTTCAGCCGCAATAAAGCTTCTATAGCGTGCCGTGTCCAATACGCCGGCCATGCCCATAACCCGGTTCGAAGGGAAACCACTGGCCATGTACGCCACATACGTCATCACATCCAATGGATTTGAAACCACAATGATGATCGCGTTTGGGCTGTGTTTCGCAAATTGTTCGGTAACCGATTTTACGATAGAGGCGTTTTTGCCCAACAAGTCGTCGCGGCTCATTCCTGGCTTGCGGGCCAAACCTGCCGTAATCACGCAAATATCAGAACCAGCTGTATCCGCGTAATCGTTGGTGCCCGTAACACGGGTGTCAAACAAATGAATAGGTGCGGACTCGGCCATGTCGAGGGCTTTACCCTGTGGAAGACCTTCAACGATGTCGATCAGGACGACTTCGTCGACCATATCTTTGCGAGCTATACATTCGGCTGCTGTTGCGCCGACGTTTCCTGCTCCAATAACAGTAACTTTCATGTAAATAAACGGTTGGGATGGCGAAAGAATCTACTTTTCCTAAACCTACGGTGATATCTGCATTAGAATGTGACCGGAGTTTTAAAGTGTTGCCAATATTTTGCTAAATCGATTGGAAGATGCTCGGTATTGATGCGTATTATTGGTGGGTAATTTTTCTCTTTTGTCTGCGTGTCGATGTTAAAAAATCTTGTGCTGGTTTTCGTCCTTGCATCCACTTTTTCGTGTAGTTCGATGCGGGATTCTCACACCCATTCCTCCGATTCTAATGGGTCTCAAATGGCATCTAAAAGGTCGGGTGTTGGAACCGTTCCTAGAAATGTGGTCTTTTTCATTTCCGATGGGACAGGTTCGGCCAGTTTTGGATTAGCAAGGGACTACCAAAAAACCATTTCTGGAATCCCGAATCTGTTTTTAGATGCTTTGGAATCAGGTTCCGTGACTACATTTTCCGCTACCAGCAGAATTACCGACTCAGCAGCGAGTGCAACGGCGTACGCGTCCGGAATCAAAACCTACGACGGGGCGATTGGTGTCGATATCAACAAAGTGTCGGTTGAAACCGTTCTAGAAGCGGCTGAAAAAGCGGGTTATAACACAGCTCTTGTTTCTACCGCACGGATAACCCACGCAACTCCAGCGGCGTACTCCAGCCATGTCCCTTCACGCAACATGGAAGCGGAAATCGCGAGCCAGCAAGTGGGCAAA
>JAURGV010000045.1 GCA_030833605.1 Rhodothermales bacterium | reverse complement strand
CTAATGGATAAAGCACTTCCCTTTCTTTCTTCGTTGTATCAGTGGAAAATGACGTTGGATGCAAAAAAGCAAAGCCAAACGCATTCTTCCGACGAGGTTTCGATTAAAGGATACCAAGTCGCAACCGGAAAGTAAGAGCCCGTTCCCGTAGCTTCGATGCTTTAGTACAAGTCTAGGCGCATCCATTTAATTCGGTGACTCAACAAACCGATACTAGTTCGGAATGAAACGACCAATACCGAACACACGACCTATGCATGTTAAAGCCATGGACAGCATGTCCCTCAAAATCCACTCTTTCCTAAAGAGTGTTGGAGTTCCAACAACAGAAACCAACAATGCTTCAAACTTAGTCGCCTATTTCGAAAAAGAATACGGGCTAAAAATGATGAGCTTTTTGGAATATGAATGGCTCAACGAACAACTAGACCGCGATACCGCCTCTGGGGCATTTGCCGAAATGCGTCCTTTTGTTCATGCCAAGCAGCTAGAAGATTTCGACGGAGATGTCGCCTATTTTTCCAAAAAAGATGGTTTTCGGCACTAAAGCGAGACGACCACGCCAAATTTAGGAACCAGAAGCGTGGTTTTGGAACGGGTGACATCAAAAGACAACCTTCCATTTTCTCTTCGAATGGATCCTTCTCTAAGGTATTCTGCTTCCCCACCCGGCAGGTATTGAACACCGAAGTTTAGATAGACATTCGAAATGTCCCTTCCGTCTTCCGAAGCGTTATACACTCGAATCTGCAACCCTGCGCCCATGCCGTAGCTTATTGTAGTGTCGTCGAAGTTCGTTGACCGGGCAATTTCGTATTCTTCAAACCCGTCGTTGGTTATTTTGGTCTGTGTAAACAGATGTTTAAAGCCAATCAAGGCATCTGCGTATGGCCGAAATCTCGGAGAATCAGGCTGTAGACGCAAAAACAAGTGTCCTTTTGCGATATTGTTGTCGGTTACCACTTTTACAGTGACATCGGGAATCGTTTGAGAAAACGGCTCATACCTACGCTCGTGACCGTAAATCATCACGCCCAAATCAGCGCCAAACATCACCGGAAGACCTTTCAACCCAACTGCGCCGCTGACCTCAATTCCGAATCCGAGATCATCCAATTGATCCGAGAAGTCCGCTTGTGGAATTCCCATTATAAAATCGATTCCAACGTCGGCTCGTACCTGGCCTTTTGCCGAAAAAGGCATCATTAAAAAGAAAACCAGTAAACAAGTGCTGGGTATACTGTAGGAGAGTCTACTTTTCATTCCGTTCGGATCGTTTTATCCAAATGCTAAATATTGACCTCATGCTATCGCATCGGTTCAAGTTGTTTGCCGCAGCCTGCCTGTTTTTGGTAACAAGTACATCGGGGCAAACCAACAAATTATTTATTCCTGCGACAATGGAAGGCCCAACATTTGACCTGACCATGGCACCGTCCACGCATGAATTTACTCCCGGAATCGCGACCTCTACCCTTGGATTCAACGGCAGTTTTCTAGGTCCTACCCTAATTTTTGAAAGCCAATCTGCGATTCAGCTTAATGTATCCAATCAAATTGGGGAAGCGACAACCGTCCACTGGCACGGTATGCATGTCGCGCCAGAAAACGACGGCGGGCCACACACCGTAATCGCCGACGGGACCACTTGGAGACCTGCCTTCACGGTTCTTGATCGAGCGACCACGTTTTGGTACCACCCGCATCTTCACCATAAAACCAACGAACACGTTTATCGGGGCTTGGCTGGGCTCATTATTGTCCGGGACCCCATTGAAGCGGCACTTAGCCTGCCAAGAGCGTACGGCGTCGACGATATCCCAGTAATCATTCAGGATCGGCAGTTTGACCGTGATGGCCAGTTTGTATTTAATGCCGGAGGCGTAGGAGCCGGTGGAAATACCATTCTTATAAATGGCACGATCGAGCCATTTGTCGAAGTAGGCGCAGGCGTTGTTCGCCTTCGACTGGTAAATGGATCAAACGGTCGTGTCTATCACATTGGGCTTCAAAACAACCGCACTTTCTTCCAAATTGGTTCTGATGGTGGGCTTTTAGAACAACCCAATGAACTAACAAGGCTAAGAATGGCACCGGGGGAACGGACTGAAATCTTGGTAGACTTGGGCAATCTGGACGGTCAAACAGTAGGGCTTTGGAGCTATTCTTCAGAACTGGTGCGAGGCGAACCGGGTGGGGTTGCCGTGGGGCCTGGACCACCGCCAAGGCCTGAAGACATTAGTGGAACGGATTTTCAGCTTTTAGAATTGCGGGTATCAGGGTCGACTTCCGTAACTAGCATCCCGAGTCAATTGGTTTCGATTGAACGAATGGAAGAAGCGTCGGCCAATCGAACTCGCCCCATGATCTTAAATAGGCTTGGTGACATTGACGTGATAAATGGCGTCGCCATGGACTTATCGGTCATTAACGAAGTGGTCGAATTGGGTGATACCGAAATTTGGTCGATCTCTAATGCCACAGGTTTGCCCCATCCATTTCACATACACGACGTTCAATTTCAGATCCTGGATCGCGCAGGATCTCCACCGTCAGCCTCGGAATCGGGTTGGAAGGATGTTGTTTTAGTCTATCCTGGAGAAACAGTCCGCTTTATTACCAAATTCGAGGACTTTGCCGACCCTGACACGCCTTACATGTATCACTGCCACTTTTTAGGTCATGAAGATGCGGGAATGATGGGTCAATTTTTGGTGATAGATCCAAACGCGACCGCAATCGAGCGGGGTGGCCTACCCGATGACTCCTTTACGCTTTCGAGTTATCCCAATCCCACCACGGATTGGACGACCATTGCTTACCGGTTAGAACAGCGTTCTCAGGTCAAAATATCGCTTTTTGACGCATTAGGAAGAGAAATAAAAACCCTTTTCGAAGGATGGAGAGATGCGGGAGAAAATGAATCGATTTGGAAGGCCCAGGGAGTCGTATCTGGCTCGTACTTTATTCAAGTAGAAGTTAACGGTATTCCACGCTCGTTGCCGGTGCTCATACAGCGCTAGGAACGGCCGTGAAAATCCTATAGCCGCGTTCCTTTTGCTTTATGGATCAACCCATCTAGAAGCCAATCGGCGATAGCCTGTCTATTTTCTGGCTTAACCAACCGATATTGGTCTCCAGAATGGCGAATATTGCCTAATTCGACCAATACCGCTACGGGCTTTGTGTTATTTAACACATACAAGTTCGCAGACGAATCTATTGCGCCTTTGTATACCCGAGTTGGCTGATATTTTGCGTACTTGGCAGCCATCGTGTCGCGGAGTGCTTTACTCAACGCATACCCACTTTTGCTAGCTGTCTTAAAATGCACGTCAATTTGGGGTTCAACTTTAGAACCATAGGCGTCTACATGAAGCGAAATTACCTGCTGGCTTTTAGCCCAACTTTTATTCTCGTCATATAACCGATTCACAATGCGCGTTCGGTCTCGGAGTCGTTTGGAATGGCTTAGGACTATTTTTTCGCCGCCCAGATAGTATTCGTCCTTATCGTTGGCGAAAGATTCGGTGTCTCGAATGCCATCGTTGTCATCCCTAACAATAATGAACACGGTTGCCCCTTGCTCAATAAGGTTTCTAGCTAGGCGAAGCGATGTATCGTAAGCGATTTCGTCTTCGGGAAGCATTTTGCCTCCAAACGTTCCAATGGTACCCGGGTCAGGTCCTCCGTGTCCGCCCATGATGTAGTAAACATGTCCTTCCAATTTGGAGCTTGTTATGGACACTTGTTCATAGGCTTTCCCAAATATTGGGTACACTTTTGCATTCGATGCAATTTTATAAACAGCGCCTACTAGCAGTTCATCTTTCCCTCTTAAGGTTGCTTCATTTAGGGATTTAAACGCAGCTACCGAGGTCGGGTTGGGCTCAATTCCTTGTTCACGAAGCAAACTCCATATCCCATCCCCGCTTTTCGCCTTAACTGTAACGTATTGCTGACCAAGGGATTGCTTGGATATACAAAAGGACACAAACAAAATGAGCAGAAAAGCCTTTACGACATTCATAGGATTGGATTTTAAAAACCTGAGATCACGTTGGGTTTTGTATCGGCCCGAATGACAGACTCTTAATGCTTCTTTTAGTCTGTATTACTGATATATAAATATCTAGTAAATTGATTCCCAGTACAGAGATCTATTTATCAATTAGCAGGACCAACGTAAAATTATAGTCCGCCTCACACACCTCCAACATTCTCGTCAAGATGGGATAAACCTCTTCGTTACCGCGGCAACCGCTGATCCATATCTGCTACGACAAATGCCATGACGCCCATGGTGGCCACGGACTTGGCGACTTCCACAGGATCCAATTTATCTACGTAATCGGCATTGGTATGATGATACCAGAAGTACTTGGTTCCATCTACATTTAGTCCCATTCCAGGAACCCCTTTGGCCATGATCGGCCCAATGTCAGCTCCTCCACCTCCTTTAGTAATCACTCCAGAATCAATTCGTTGAAGCAATTTGCCGATCTGGGTTAAGGTGTCAAAGGCCGCATCACTTCCGGTAAACCCAAATCCGATTGGCGCAAAAACGCCACCATCCGATTCCATCGCCAAAATGTGATTATCCAACTCGTTAATGTGGGCATCACGATAGGCATTTCCACCTCGCATCCCGTTCTCTTCGTTGGTCCACATCACAACCCGAATGGTTCGTTTAGGCCGCAAGCCTAGAGCTTTCATGATTCTCAACGCTTCCCACGCCGCGACGCAGCCCCCGGCATCGTCCATGGCGCCCGTTCCAACATCCCATGAATCAATATGCCCGCCAAAAACAATCACCTCATCGGGAAACTCACTTCCAACCAACTCTCCTACGACATTTCTGGATTTTGCATCAGGGAGCCAAACATCATCCAACGTCAAATGCACCCGAATTTGCTGTCCACGATCCTGCATGCGTTGCATCATCAACGCATCCTCCACCGTTACCGCGGCATGCGGGATTTTTGGTACCCCATCGGCATAGCTTGAATTGCCCGTATGAGGTGTATACAGGGAATTAGGAGTGACGGAGCGAACTAAACTGGCAATGGCACCGGCTTCAGCAGCTTTCACAGCACCGTTGCTTCGGTAACTTACCGTTGCCCCATAGGACGTAAATGGTACGTTCCAAAGCACTATTTTACCCTTTGCCTTGTCCTTGTTGGCTTCTAGATCATCATATGATGTTACAACAAAAACATCCCCGGTGACTCCTTTGGGCCCTGTTCCAACCGATCCCCCCAGACCTAAAATCTGAAGTTTTCGTTTATGAGGTACTAATATTTCCAACGTTTCTTCGCCGCGAACCCAGTGAGGGACCATAACGTCTTCCCCTCGGACGTTTTCCAATCCGTCTGCTTTCATTTCTTCCAAAATCCAATCGATAGCCAGCTCCAAATTTTCAGAACCGGAGAATCGAGGACCAAACGTGTCGGTCAAACGGGCTAAACGATTCCAGGCGGCATTATCGGCAAGTGCAGCATCAATGATTTGGTCGGCGGTTGCCCGATATGCTGCGGTGACATCTTGTTGCGACTCAGCTTGACGTGCCCAACTGTCGTCTACTAAGGCGATGAACAGCAGGATGACGAATAAAAACGGTTTCATGAAGATGTACGGCTACTTAAATTGATTGCCTTAAATCTAAGCGATTCGCCGATTGGAATCGAACCCAGTCCTCACCTATTTTCCTTTTTACTTTCTATTCGCCAAGTCGAACAGGGCATGTCTATTCCTAGTGATACCGTACTGATCGCTGATCTTCGAAACCTAGGTCTCGTGTCGCGTCGACTACTAGGAGAAATCGATGTCTATACGGCTGGCGATATACGAAAACTGGGGCCCGCCTTGATCTATAAAATTCTCAAAGGAAAAGGGTCCAATGTTAGCCTAAACCTGGTTTATGCCATGGAGGCTGCAATACGAGGCATACATTGGTTGGAACTTACCCCTCGTGAAAAAGCAGATATCCGATCCCAATGCGAGTACTCATTGCGGGACTAAAATTCGCTACGCTTGGCCCCGAATACTGTCGTCAAAGAGCCGGGCGGCCAAGAGGTTAAAGTCCGTTTCCGTAATAATACCGACCAATTGGCCTTTCAACACCACAGGAAGTGCACCCAGTTTGTTTTCTCGCATCAACCCAATAGCTTCGATAGTAGCCATTTCAGGAGAGACAGAAATCGGATCTCGGACCATTATGGCACTTACAGGCAAGTCTTCATCATGTCCAGAATGCGAAACATCCGTAAGCGCTTTCAAAATGGATCGGTGCGTAACCAAACCGACTAATCCGTGGTCGTCATCTTCGACCAAAATGTGCCGGATATGCTGCCAACTCATTAAAACGGCTACGAAATCTACCAATTCATCTTCCCGGACCGTAAATAAATCCGTTGACATAAAATGTTCAACGCGAGTCCCGTGAATCGTATTGGCAGCTTTTGGTACAACCTCTGCTAAGGGCCACGTGTGCCCCGGCTTTTCCGTTTTCTGATATTTTATCATCTCTTGAACCAGCGAATCGAGTCGCTCTGCTCGCGAGTTGTTTCCTGCTCTTTTCATGGTGGCCAGTGAACTCAGTTGCCATTGCGCACCGGTCATCTGCGATTTTACACGCTCATCTATAATCCCTATATATTTTTGGATATCGTCTTCGTCCACATTTCGGGCTCGTAGTCCATTTTTAGCTACGTCAACCAGCTGTTCCACCACCAAATCGGCGGAACGCCATCTTTTCCCGTCGATCCAATCCATTTCAGAGGCAAGTCCTCTGCGGGCTGACCCAATAAAATTGCTTTTCGCTTCATCAAAATCCATCAAAGGACGGATATCCTCGTGCTCAAGGGCTATGCCTTGCATCAAACCGCACCAAAATGCAGCATTCGCAATTTCATCTACGGTAGAAGGACCCGAGGGTAGCAATCGATTTTCAATACGCAAGTGAGGTTTATTTCCACTGATCCCGTAACACGCTCTGTTCCAACGATATACGGTCCCATTATGAAGCTGAAGGGCTCTTAGACGAGGTATTTCTCCTTTCTCGAGCATTTCAAATGGGTCTTCGTAGTCCGAGGTCATGATCACCCTAAACCGGGCGATGTCTTCCCTAAAAATTTCTATGACGGAGTCGTTAACCCATTCTGTCCCAAAGTGAACCCGAGGACTCATGTCACGCAAGTAAAGGTTACTGCTCCGGGTATCAACAGCTTGTTGAAATAAAGCAATCCGAGTCTCCCTCCACAATCGCTTGCCAAACAAAACAGGCGAGTTGGAGGCCACAGATAGAACGGGCCCAGATATTAACTGCGCAATATTATAGTAATGGGCGAAGGTTTTTGGGGTTACCTGAAAATGAACCTGAAAGCTGGTATTGCAACCCTCAACCATGATGTTATCGTGCTGGAAAAACAACTCATCAACGCCGCGAATATGGTATTGAGCCATTCCCCCTTTCAGCGCCATAATAGTGTCGTTTAGCGTGAAATAGCGCGGTTTGGGCGCCATGTTCTCCAACCTCAAATCCCACGCGTGTATGGTTGGCAGAATTCCCGCTAAAACAATCTCGGTATCTAATTGTGATCAGAGTCCGCGAACATACTTGACCAAATCAGAGAGGTCTTTTTCCATTTTGGAAAAGCAATCTCCTTTTAGTTCAATGGGATCTAAGTTGATCTCGAGATTAAACCGTGTTAGCTCATTGACCAGTCGCTCGTTATCACTTAACGCGAGGATTTCTTCGGCTAGCGAAGATGGTTGGAACTGCTTATCGACAATAAATAGCTCCTGTTCGGCCCCAATGCGCTGGATATCGGTTTCGAACATGTTTTCTTCCAACATGTAATCCAGGGCTCTCATGTCCTGCATAATATGTCGAGTAAATCGACGAATATCAGCCGGATCGTGTAGACTTTTAATATCGTGCTGGCCCATACTTCGAACAGGTTATCATTAGTTTAGAACGATTAGAGTAAATCCCACCCGCCAAATAAACAACTCTAGCGGGGTTAGAATTCGAAACCCCTCTGCAAGCTATCCGTTTTCGAGGCATGAAACCGCTTAAAATATATAACCGCCAACTGGTTACCATTTTAAAAAAAGGGGCGTTCATTCTATTTTTGGGGGTGTTTTTCGCTGCTCAGGCTCATGGTTTCCAGTCCGATGAGCAGATAGAAAACCACGGAAAGCAAACGTTGCTCCGGGGCCTAACCCTAATGCGCACCGGTTTCCCCGATAAAGCCGTCGATCTGTTTGCCGAAGGTCTTAAGGTAAGTCCTCAAAACATCGCCTTACTAGCGGCGATGTCAGATGCCCATAAATCATTGGGTGATATGGGGTTAGCGTCGTTTTACTTGAATCGTGCGGTGCAAATTGATTCCACAAACATCTCACTATTAGAGCAAGCTATTCAACTTGCAAATGAATCAGGAAACGCCGCCGAATCGATAAAGCTGTCCAATCAAATTGTTTTACTTCAACCCCAGAATTTGAGGGCACACCTCAATCATCTGGATCGATTGATCAGCCTCCAGCAGGTCATTCCAGCGTCGAATCAAGTCATGATCTCCCTTCAGCGGTTTGAAAACAGCGACGTGCTGCTCCGACTTGGATTGGACATCTTTTTAGCAGCGGGGCAACTTGAAGAAGCAAAAACGGCAGCTTTAAAGTTGGCCACCGACTCGGAAGATGCTGAAATGTGGTACCAATTGGCCACCATTGAAGTCAGGCTTGGCGAAACCGAGGAAGCGCTAGGTGCCGTAGAACGGCTTTTTGACATCGATCCTTTCCATGAAAGGGGACGGCTGTTAGAAAATGAATTGCGAACCGGAACGCCGGGGGCGATTGGCCTCGATAAAGAAAGTGCCTTTTTTGGCGTCGAGGTTCCTATTGAAACACAGGCTTTGACTTTACGCGAATCCGGAGAGTACACCTCGCTTTTAGCGTTGGCTCTTTCTGAAATCGATCTTGATCCTCGAAAATTGGATATGTGGGATCATGCATTGGAGTCATCTTTCCAACTCGGTGAGCACCAAAATACACTGAATTTGGCGCAAGACGGCGTACTGCTATTCCCAGGATATGCACCTCTACTCTATCATTTGGCGCGCGCCTACTATTTTCTAGGCCAATACGATGTGTCTCAAACCCAAGCGGAGTTGGCTGTCCAACATGCTGGATCGGATCCTTCGTTGACGAAGAAACTAAATCTGCTCTTAGCGGATTTGAAAAAACACCAATAAATCTAGTTTTGGTCATGAATCCAGTCCGATATCAGGTTCCAATTCGATCTTTCCAGATGCTAATGCTGGGAATCGTGATCTTGCTATCTGGTTGTAAAGTAACGGATTCTTCCCGTAGTCAAAGTGGACCGTCGGCCGATGCGTTTCCAAATCACAGCGTCCAAATAATCCTCAACCAACTACCAACCTTTCCAGAAGACCTCGATCGCGTTCAAATCGAGGCTAAAATTGCGGTGGCCTCGCCTGAATTAGATGGCCAAATCACAGCGTTGGTGAACATCAAACAAAACGATTCTCTTTACGCTTCCATAAAATTTCCTCTGGGGATCGAAGGCGCGCGCGTCCTCATCACCAAGGATTCAGCGTTCACGTATGACCGATTGCAGAACACGGTATTTAGAGCTACCCGTGAGCACATGAAGGCCGTTCTCCCGGGTGCATTTTTAGAATTAGACATGCTGGAAACGCTGTTGGGATTCGTTTCGCCACCACCCGAAATTCCGTGGCGGAAAGAAAACGACGAAAACCGGTATTATTTGTACGCTCCAGGAGACAATGTGCGATACACGATCGACCCTTTGGCCTGGAGAATTGAGCAGATCCAATATCGAAATCCAGACGGCACGGTAGTCGAACAACGATGGTATCAGGACTTCAAGAATGTTGAAGGCGTTCAAATTCCGAGCCGCGTCATTCTTGTCCAAGCCGAAGAATCGACCCGTTTGCTGATCACCCTCCAAAACCTTACAAAAAATCCTTCCCCGTTCCGTTTTGATTTAAACGTTCGTGCCGATACCAAGTGGAAAGACCTAACTCCGTAATGCGAACGTCATTTCCGATATATATCCTGTTTCTTGCCTGGTGTGTGGTGGCTCCTTCTGCTGCTGCCCAATCGCGAAGCGATGCCCAAAAACAAAGCGTAGCTGCTGGTGGCAAATCAACAACAGAAATAAAGCTGGAGCAATTACGGAATGAAATTGCGGCGGAAGAATTGGCTTTGGCAGAAGCAGAAAACAACGAAAGGAAGTCTGCCGATCGACTAAACGATTTGAACAGGCAACTGTCCTTGCGGGAGCAGTTGATGCGAAATTATTCCCTCCAGATTGCACAATTGAAAGTTGAGCGCGATTCATTACAGGAATCTATAGCCGGTTTAAATCAGGACCTAAGTAAAATTAAGGACCAGTATCGTTCGAAAGCCAGGCATGCCTATAAGTATGGGAGACAACACGATGCAGCCTTAATTCTTTCGGCGTCTTCTATTAATCAGATGCTGGTGCGCATTAACTATTTGCGTCGATTCACCTTAAAACGAAAAGAACAATTAGGAGGCATGCGCAACACCGCTGAAGACCTGACCCTGCAGCGAACGGAAATGCAGCGCAAATTGGTAGAATCTGAAATGGTATTGGTCAACGTGGATCACGAACAGGAGAAACTGGATGCGCTTCGCAAAGAGGTTGGCAACGAGCTGAGGCGAATCAAAGATGAAAAAGAATCGCGATCAGAAAGCCTCGCAGAAAAACGAACCATGGAAAGCCAGTTGACTGAATTGATTCGTTCGGCCGTCTCTTCCAATACACGAAAAGCCCTACCGAATTCTCCTGCCTCTCTGTCTCCAACTGTTCTAACCACATCGTTTTCAGCTTCAAAAGGAAAATTAGGCTGGCCTTCTTTGGGTAATGTCTTAGAACCATTTGGTGACATTGTACACCCAAAATATGGTACTAAAACGCCCAATCCTGGGATACTTATTGGTACCGAGCCCAGCGCAGAGGTCCTATCTGTTTTCGCAGGACAGGTAACGACGATTGATTTTATTCCAGATATGGGCCGCTTTATTATTGTGGAGCACGGCGACTATCACACCGTTTACGGCAATTTCTCCTTGATTTATGTTTCGAAAGGAGACAACATTGAGGTTGGGCAGCTCGTTGGTCGCTCAGGCACGGAGGCAGAACCACGAGGTGAAGCCGTGTTTTTTGCCGTTTTCAAAAATGGTACGCCAGAAGATCCAGCTTCTTGGTTAAAACGGGTTGCACGATGACGGTTGGCATCCGTAGCTTGAAGCATGAGTAAACGGACCGTCATTACCGAACGACACATTGTAGATGCATCACGCGCCGGTGAAAAGGTGATTGTGGCGCCTGGTAATGCTCTGGTTACCCCACTGGCTCGCGACGCGGCAAAAAAGGCGGGCATCTCGATCACGTTGGGCACTGCAAAAGGCGAAAGCAGTCCGTCGGGCGCCCCCGTTCCCAACCCCACCATTTGCATTGGTTCAGATCATGGCGGCTTCGAGTTAAAGAAGGAGCTTATCGAGTGGCTTACGTCAAAAGGAAAGTCAGTATTGGATCTCGGTACTGATTCTACCAAAAGCTGCGATTACCCGGATTATGCCTATGCGGTTGCGCTTACCGTAGTCGAAGGGAAAGCCGGCGTTGGGATAATGATTGACGGCGTAGGCGTTGGATCGAGTATGGTGTGCAACAAAGTGCCAGGAATACGGGCAGCCTGTGCGTACAACGAATTTGCAGCTTGGAACGCGCGGGCCCACAATAATGCCAATGTGTTAACGCTGGGAAGCCGAAGCATGGGCCCAGAAGTGGTAAAAAGAATCGTTGATGTGTTCCTTTCTACTGAATTTGAGGGCGGAAGACATCAGAAAAGGGTTCAGAAAATTGAAGATGTCGAAGCCCGCTTTTTTAAAAAATAGCTTCCACGCCACTTTCTAGGTACGTATTCACCTCGTCTCTATAGCTCTTATTTCGTTTCTCACTATTTTTAGAGCTTCCGAATTCTGTGAAAGCAAAACTACGCTTGAATCTCTATGGCATCCGCATCTTACGACGTACTTGTTATCGGAACAGGCCCTGGTGGCTACGAAACTGCAATTAGAGCAACCCAGCTCGGCCTAAAAACGGCTGTAGTTGAGAAAAATAAGCTCGGCGGTGTGTGTTTAAATATTGGCTGTATCCCAACGAAAGCGCTTCTAAAAAGTGCGGAATTGATGGAGTATGCCAAACACTTAGACGCATATGGTATCAGCTCATCGGGCACCATTCAGCCTGAGTTTGATAAAGTTATTGGTCGAAGCCGTGGCGTTGCCGACAAGATGAACAAGGGCGTCCAATACTTGATGAACAAAAACAAGATTGATGTTTTGTTCGGATA
>JAURGV010000044.1 GCA_030833605.1 Rhodothermales bacterium | reverse complement strand
GCGTCCGGATTTTTGGATGGCTAAGCGAAGTCGATTGTTCATAACAGATAGAAATAAAAAAGGCACCCCAAGTACGCGACCGGGATGCCCAAAACTCAAAAAAAGAAGGGATACCTAGTCGCGAAGCGCAAAATGATGACCATGAACGTGCCCAGTCCCAATGATGGGGCTGTTTTGCAAGGCAAATTGTACGTTGTTAATGGTCATGAAGCTGTGTATCCTTAAATTTGGCCTTGGTTGCTCCTGAAGCAGGAGATTTTTGATGGCCACCTAATAAGATAGGGCAAGAAATGCCACTTAGCGCAATGTTTTGATGTTAAGAAACGTGCAAAATCCAAAACAACAGTTTACCAACCACTTAGCTTGGACTAGTGACGACCCGATCGGCCTCGAAGTCGATCGCGCTGCCGGTTCGTACATCTATTTGAAAGATGGGCGCCGCATTATCGATTTAATCAGTGGAATTGCCGTTTCATCCCTAGGTCACGGGCACCCCCGCGTGGTCGAAGCCATCAAGCGTCAAGTAGATAAACATCTTCACGTGATGGTCTACGGCGAGTTTATTCAAGGTCCCCAGGTGCGATTGGCAGAAGCGTTGTCGAACGTGTTACCTGATGGTTTGGACTCGGTGTATTTCACGATGACGGGGACGGAGGCCAACGAAGGAGCCTTAAAGCTGGCTAAAAAGGCGACGGGTCGGTCGCACATGGTATCGTTTGAGAATTCGTATCACGGTGATTCGCACGGTTCGCTCTCAGTTACGGGGCGCCAAGTGTATCGAGAGCCGTTTTTACCGCTTTTGCCAGATGTGACGTTTCTTCCATTCAACGATATTTCGGCGTTGTCGGCGATTGACGAAACGGTCGCGTGTGTGATTACGGAGCCTATTCAAGGGGAAGGGGGGATTATCGTGCCTTCGGTGGAGTGGCATAAAGCCTTGCGCGCACGGTGTACAGAGGTTGGGGCGCTGCTTATTTTTGATGAGATTCAAACGGGTTTCGGACGAACGGGGTCGATGTTTGCGTGTGAACAGTTTGGTGTTACGCCCGACATTATCACCTTAGCAAAGGCGATGGGGGGAGGCATGCCGCTCGGAGCCTTCGTCTCCTCGCGCACCATAATGGGTACCCTTCGAACCAATCCACCACTCAGTCACGTGACTACGTTCGGGGGACATCCTGTTTCGTGCGCAGCCGCTCTCGCTACGCTCGAGGTGCTGCGCCAAGAAGCGCTCCCCGCCCGCGCCCTACAAATCGAATCCCAAATCCGCGACACCCTAAAACACCCCTCTGTACGGGAGATCCGCGGCCGGGGAGCCATGTTAGGCATGGACTTACGGGATGCCGATCTTACCGCGAAAGTGGTTGCGACCTGCCTCGAAAATGGGGTTTTACTGGGATGGACCCTTCATTCAAACAGCCTAGTCCGCATCGCACCGCCTCTAAACATCGAAGAAGACGTACTCAATATGGCGCTTCGCGTGATCCTGATGGCGCTGAAAGAACATTCGAAATAAGTTCTAAAAACTGCTTTTCAACAGGTTATGTTCTTCCAAGATTTGGATCAATCCAATCCAAGTTTATCATGTGGAACCTTGTAAGTATGATGTGTATAAAAACAACAAATATACACATAGAAAGAATTTTACTAGAGCATTCCCATGAGAACCAACATTGTAATTGATGACCGTCTAATGAAAGAGGCGCTTAAAGTGTCTGGATTAAAAACCAAGAAAGATGCCGTTGAAAAAGGGTTAAAAAGTCTCATTCAATTGCACAAACAGTCAGTTCTTAAGAATCTCGAAGGAAAGATAACGTGGGAAGGAAACCTAGACACCATGCGCGGTGCAGTACAGGACTAACAAATGACAATTGTCGACACGAGCGTTTGGATTGACTTTTTCAACGGTGTTTCCAGTCCGCAAACAAGAGAACTAAAACTATTGTTGGAATTCGACTTCATCGCGATCGGAGATATTATTTGGCTTGAAATCTTGCAAGGGATTAAGTCAGACACTCAGTTTAATGTGGTCATGGCACACTTTGCGAACATTCCTATTTTCAATCTATTAGGAAAAGAAAGAGTAGTCCATTGTGCGCAACTTTACCGAAAACTGCGGAAAAACGGCATCACGATTCGTAAAACAACGGATGCCATAATTGCGAGTTATTGCATAGAAAATGGTCACAGATTGCTTTATGCTGACCGTGATTTCCGGCCGTTTGAAGAGTTCTGTGGGTTAAATCACCAATAAATTCGTGGATTCAAGACCGATTGGTCTGTAATATTGCGCGTCTCACCCGCTTACGTGGACCCTCGTCCGCCAAGCTGAAACGTGAACACTTAATTCCTTTGATCCTGACTCGAATGAAAACGATGAAAAACGTAGCCTTAGCCCTTCTCGTGTTTGTATTGGCCGCTTGCTCCAGTGAGCCTGCCGTTTTTGAAGGCACCACATACGGACAGCCTGTTTCGTTAACAGAAAGAACCGATATTTCTGCGATTGCCCATAATCCAACTGAATACCTTGGCAAAGATGTTTTGGTGGAAGGTACCATCGTTGAGATTTGCACCTCTATGGGCTGCTGGATGGACATCGCCTCCGATCGCGAATTTGAAAAAATCCAGATCAAAGTGGAAGATGGCGTTATCGTATTTCCGGTGAGCGCCAAAGGTCGTCAAGCCTTAGTAGAAGGGAAGGTCGAAGAATTGGACCAGACGGCGGATCAAGCCAAAGCCCACGCTAAAGAAATGGCAGAAGAAAAAGGCGTCGCTTTTGATTCGACCGCTGTTTTTGAAGCGACAAAAATCTACCGCATTCGTGGCGTAGGAGCCGTTATCGCTGAATAAGCGCTTGCTTTTTGGTCTCGAATGGTGCTTGGTGATTCTTTTTTTGGTCTGAATCGCCCAAAAAAGAGGAAAGGATGGCTGGACGTAAGAAGGGATTTCAGTGGAGACGGTGGAATAATCTGATCCACCGGGATTTGGGTTACTTGTGCGTTGGTTTGACCGTCGTGTTTGCCATATCCGGCATTGCCGTTAATCACCGAGCCGATTGGAACCCGAACTACGATATTCAAAATACGATTGAGCCTCTCGAGCAAATTCTAGACGTAGAGCCAGGCTCCTCCGATTTCAATAAGGCCGTAGTCGATCAATTGGACTTTTCAGGGGAGATCCGAGGATCGTTTCGCCAAAGCCCTACCGAGGTGGATATCTTTATGGAAGATATCACGATCAAAGTGAACACAGAGAACTGGGAAGCAGCCATTGAATCCATTAAAGCGAGGCCCATTTTACGAGAAACCAACTTCCTTCATCTCAATGAAGCGAAGAAATGGTGTACGTACATGGCCGATGTGTACGCCGTTTCGCTCCTTCTTTTGGCGACAACCGGCATGTTTATGCTCAAAGGCAGAAAGGGCATAAAAGGACGAGGGAAATGGCTAACTCTTATTGGAGTCGCCATTCCCCTCGTATTCCTTTTAATCTACTTCTAGGCGTATAACGCCGAATATTCCAAAGCGTTAGTTACCGCTGTATTTCGGCGGAATAGGTGCGTTCGGCGTCGCTCCTTGCCAAAAAATATTGATCACCCACCAGCGTGCCCCGTCGTTAAACAGCTGGAAGCTATTGATACCGCGTTGGAACGGCTCCGCATCTTCGGGGGTGAAACGAGAGTCGTAGGTGCTAAAAATGTGGGCGATGTTGCCGAATCGTTCTTCCACATGATGGGTCTCGGTCTCAAAAAAGCCGCGCGTCATCAACCCCGGGCCCGCACGTTCTATATATTCTTCGATGGTCCAATACGCGGCGCCACACTGGCCTTGAGCATTGCACCCACTTGGAATGAGTTTGGCGTTGGGATGAAATAGACTCCGAAAACGGTCCCAATCGCGCTCTACGTCTTTTCCACCAGAAATCACGTCATACACAGCAGCCATAATCGCATCAACCGACTCAACGTCTTGGGGAATGGCTTTGGGTGGTGCGGGTTGATCTTGGGCATAAGCCGGGAACAGCACCATGAATGTGAACAGAAGCAAGACAATGAATGGTTTAATAGCATCCGACATAAAAGCCACCTTTTCTGATGAAAATAAAACCCCCCGCTACGGACAGTGAAAAGCATAAGTTACCCTCATCAGAAGGGTACCCGATTTATGCCCTTCTTGAATCGAACGAAAAGTTTAGGCGCGGATTCATCCGTATTATGCTTCCTAGCGGACAAATCAACCTGGAAAACACACAATCTGTCGGTAGAAAATGGATAGCAGCTCTCGGATCAAGGATTTTCAGCGCTCCGTTCGAAATAAGTTCAACGTGTTTAATAGTCTATTTCTGAGCCTTCCTTTTCGGAAGATTCGAACGACCGGTGTGTTAATACCACTTCTTCAGAGCGAGTGCCGAGAAGGGTTAGATGTAGGCCGTGACCCCCTCGAAATCCTGGATTCGTTTTTTAAATCCCGCCCGGAACTCAAAACGGAAGAAGAACAGATCGACTTCATGTTTCGCGTGATCCAGTACGTTGAACGGCAGGTCGTTTTGTTTGATAGCGTTGAAGACGCCGCGTTTCCTGAACTACACACGTTAAACGACCAGCTCTCGTTAAAGGACTATATCCATCTCGCAGGAAGTAAGACCGGAGGTAGTCTTGGTGGCCCTTCCGACGGAGATACAAACCTCGCCACAGCTGCTAGTAAACTCTCGGACTTTCGCACCCGCATTGTATTCACGGCGCACCCTACTCAGTTTTATCCTCCGTCGGTGCTCAAAATCATTGCCAAACTCCGGCAATTTATTTTCAACAACGACATTTCTTCCATTGATCTCACGCTCCAGCAGTTGGGCCTAACCTCCTTGCTGAAATCAAGTAAGCCTACCCCGTTTGAAGAGGCTCAAAACATTATTTACTTCCTTCGGAATGTGTATTACGACGCCGTAGGCGAGGTTTATTCGCAAATCAAAGGTGCTTCAGGAGACGATGCATTCCATAACTTTAAGGTTATTCAGCTTGGTTTTTGGCCCGGTGGCGACCGCGACGGCAATCCATTTGTGACGTCCGAAACGACCTTGGCGGTAGCCAATGAGCTTCGTATGACGCTTATGAAGTGTTACTACCGTGATTTAAAAGAGTTGGAAGGGAAATTGACCTTCCGAAATGTGGAAGCTGTTGTGGCACAACTGGTTGCGGTGGTGTACGACGCAATGTTTAATGCCAAAACAACGTTGAGTTATGACCAATTGGAGGGTCCACTGCAAACCATTAAACAGATCCTAACGACAGATTACAACGGGTTGTATTTGGACGACGTCAATGCACTAATCGACAAGGTCAATATATTCGGGACCCATTTTGCCACCATCGATATCCGGCAAAACCACTCGGTACATCTTCAGCTAGTTACGGAAATTCTACAGCAAAACGGGTTGATTCAGGATTCGATTGAAGAATTAAGCCAAGAGAACCTGATCGACATTCTCCTTGGAAAAGAGCTGTCCATTCATCCGGAAAACTTCGAAAATGAGCTGTTTCAAGATACCATTCAAACCATCCAACTCATCAAAGACATTCAGGCTAAAAATGGTGAAGACGGCTGCAATCGGTATGTGATCAGCAATTCGGAAGATGTGTATTCGGTCTTGTTTGTGTTTGCGCTGATTCGTTGGAGTTGGGGCGAAAACACGTTCCCTGTGGACATTATTCCTCTGTTTGAATCGGTGGAAGGGATGGCCAATGCTAGACGCATTATGGACGTTCTGTTCACTCATCACACGTACCGTAACCACGTTCAACGCCGCGCCGACACGCAGACGATGATGTTGGGATTTTCGGATGGAACCAAGGATGGTGGATATTTAATGGCCAACTGGTCCATTCATCGCACCAAAGAAGAACTGTCGTCGGTTTGCGAGGAAAATGGCATCAAAGCCATCTTTTTTGACGGTAGAGGGGGGCCTCCTGCCCGCGGCGGAGGGAAAACCCATCGGTTTTATGCCTCCCAGAGCGATAAAATTGCCAATCATGCCATTGAGCTAACTATTCAGGGGCAGGTAATCACCAGCCGATATGGGACGAAAGAGCAGTTCAAATACCACGCCGAGCAATTGATATCTGCAGGCATTCACAAGGATGTACTAGGGCAAAAAAACCAAATTTCGGATCGCTTTCGTGCCTTATTTGACCGATTGGGGCGCCTAAGTTTTGAATCGTACACGTTGTTAAAAAATCATCCCCAGTTCATTCCGTATCTCGAGAAAAAGAGCACACTCCGGTTTTATAGCAAGGCCAATGTGGGGAGTCGGCCAAGTGTGCGTAGTGCGGATGAAAAACTAACGCTGAAAAACCTGCGGGCCATCCCGTTTGTGGGATCTTGGAGTCAGTTAAAACAGAACGTTCCTGGGTATTTTGGTATTGGATCGGCCTTTAAAACGGTTGTGGATGAAGGTGGGTTGGAAGATCTGCAGTCGCTGTTTCGGGAAGTCCCTTACTTCAAGACGTTGGTGCTAAACAGCATGATGTCTTTGTCGAAATGTAATTTTGCCCTAACCGGCTACATGGCCGATGATCCCGAGTTCGGGCCATTCTGGCACCTACTGAGGGAGGAATACGAGCTTTCCAAAGACATGGTGCTACAAGTTTCTGGATTTGAGCACTTGATGGAAGAAGAGGCCACTTCAAAAGAATCGGTGGCCATCCGAGAAGACATTGTAATGCCACTACTTGTCATTCAACAGTATGCGCTGCAACAACTGGAGAAAGGCACGGACCAACAGGATGTCTACGAGAAAATTGTGACACGCTCGTTGTACGGTAACATCAACGCGAGTCGGAATTCGGCTTAAGGGTCCACGGATTTACTGCTGCGGCTTCTTGGGCTTCGCGTCGCAACCGGTCTTTTTCGCGTTGCCCGTCGTACATGTCGTAACGCGCTAAACGACCTTCCAAGGCTCCATTGACCAGCTCTTTTTTCCAGGTTGCCCGAAGACCGACTGTTTTAAGTAGCTCCGGTTTGCCAACGTAAATGTAGGCGGTGCTGCCCGCGCATTTTTGCTTGAAGAAGTCGCCCAGCTCTTTGTAGAATTCTTCTACTGGGGTACGGCCACTGATGCGGATGCCATAGGGAGGATTCGTTGCTAATACGCCACCCTCGAAAGGAGGCAAATCCGCGTAATCGCTCTGCTTGAGGTTGACGAGACTCCCATGGGGTAATCGGGACAAGTTCTTTCGAGCTGTTCCGATTGCTTTGCTGTCAATATCAGAACCGGAAATAAGTCCTTTCTCAATCGGATGAATCGCTGCGTCAATGGCTTTACGTTGAGGTCCCCAGGCCCATGCGTCAAAATCGGGAAACGCCTCAAATCCGAACGATTTATGCAAATACCCTGCGGGGATCTTACAGGCGGCCATCAGCGCTTCGGCTAAAATAGTGCCGGACCCACACATGGGATCCATGAACGGTTTGTCGCCTTTCCATTCGGTCATCCGAACAATCGCTGCCGCCACCGTTTCTTGAATAGGTGCTTCCAAAGCATCCAAACGGTATCCTCGGCGGTGCATGGAGCGGCCGGATGCGTCCAGACTCACCGTTGCTCGGTTGTTTTCAATATGGAGATTAATGGAGACATCAGGATTGAATCGATCCACATCCGGCCGCGACCCCACTTGATCCCGAATGCTGTCTACAATCGCGTCTTTTAGCTTCAGTGAAGCATATTTGGAATGCGTAATGTGACTACCGGAAACCGACGCCGCAATCGCAAACGTTCGGTCGGTCCCAATGAGGGACATCCAATCCATTTCGGTACCGCGTTTGTACAAATACCGATCGCTGTGGCAGTCAAACGTATCGATTGGAGCCAAAATGCGAGTCGGAATACGCGCTTGGTACGCAATGGAGTACATCGTTAACGCATCGGCCTTAAAATGAACGCCCCGATAGCCAGGTTCAATGTCCGTTGCCCCTAATTCAGCCAATTCTTCGCCTGCCAGCTCCTCAATAGGATGAGCTACCTGTGCGTAATACCGTCCGTATTCTTGATATATGTAGGGGGTTTCGATAAGGGTACCACCGCTGCGAGCGGTTTGATTGGGGGAAAGGAGCTCTAATTACTCAAAATAGACGAAAGGGAGCCTTCCGTACCGTCATTGGGCGCCGGTGTCACGCCGATAATGGAAGCCATCATGTTGTAGAGCTCAATATTTTGAAACGGTGCCACCTTTACATCTTTTTTGAACGCTGAGCCATGGGCGACAAACGTGGCCCGCATAGATAGTACTTCGTTGTCATACCCGTGTGCGCCACCGGTCACGGCATTTAGGTTTTGTTCAAACTGGGAGCGCTCACGAACGATCATCCAACCATCATCCGCGTGTCCAAAAATCTCAGGGATACGGATATGCCCGTCGTATTTCAATCGTTCTGGGCCCTCCCCTTTTTTATACACACTCAAATGGGGAACGTTGGAAAGCGCGTTGTAGACGGCGTCTAATTTGCCTTCTTTGGGGTTCAAACCCAGCACAGAATAGGCATCCGTAATGTAGACATCATCCAAATTGATATAATCGTCTAGAGCGATCACCCGGTCTCTAGATAGTTGGGCCATACCGTGATCGGCTACCAAAATAACGTTTACGCTTTCAAATAGGCCCCTTTCTTCGAGTCCTTGAATGAGCCGGCCTATATATCCGTCTATCGTTTGAACGGCTGCAGCCGTTTCAGGCGCATCCGGACCGAGATCGTGCCCCTCATGGTCAACTTCTGAAAAATAAACGGAAACAAACCCTGGACGCTCAGCAGGCGGAAGGTCGAGCCAATCCATAACTTGGTCAATTCGGTCGTTACCCGGAACCGTATCGTCAAAAGTAAACCAGTACGACGGAGAAACGCCCTTGACCGGCGCTTCTGATCCTACCCAGTAGTAGGTCGCCGTTTTAACGCCTTGATTTTCAGCCGTAACCCAAAGCGGCTCACCACCCCACCAGGCTGGATTGGTGATGGCTTCCCGATCTCGAATAGAAAACCGAGCATTCATTTCAGGATCGTACATCGTGTTGGACACGATGCCATGATGGGCAGGATACAATCCTGTTATTATGCTGTAGTGATTCGGAAAAGTGAGCGATGGATATACAGGAATCATGCCTTCATTCGCGTGAACGCCACCTGCAATAAGTCGGTCAATATTTGGTGTATCCACCTTATCCAAATAGTCCGCACGTAATCCGTCGGACGAAATCAGAATAACGGTGCGCTCGAAATCAGAGGAACCGTTGTCGGCAGGCGAATCGACTGAACAGCCGACTATAAGAAGACCCGCGAGGATCGATAAAAGGAAAGATCGCATGGACGTAGACCGAAACAAAGATCGAAAAAAGTAGGATATCACGTTTATTGCTAGCAAGAAACCCCCAAAAAAGAAGATCCACGAAATTGTAATAGCCGGGCATCTTCCGAATGGAACTGGAATTTCGGGCTTCCGTTGCACGGATCACCCAATTACACGAAGCTTTCAATCGAGCTCGCGTTCCCTGCCAAGACTCACTGAATCATGAAAATCGGATCCATATCATTTCCTAAAAGGCCCATTTTTCTGGCGCCCATGGAGGATGTTAGTGACCCACCGTTTCGCCTGATGTGCAAGCGGTTTGGCGCCGATTTGTTGTACACCGAGTTCATTTCTTCGGGCGGGTTGGCTTACGAAGCGGAAGGCTCCATGATGAAATTGGACATCTACGAAGAGGAGCGGCCGGTTGCTATTCAGATTTTTGGCGGAGACGTGGAGCAAGTTCGGCAGGCGACACGGATAGTAGACGCTGTTCAACCGGATATTATTGATATCAATTTTGGATGCCCTGTTAAAAAAGTGGTCTGTAAGGATGGCGGGGCTGGGATTCTGAAGAATCTTCCCAAAATGCGGAAACTAACAGCGGCAGTGGTGGCCGAAACCGATAAACCCGTCACGGTCAAAACGCGTCTGGGTTGGAACGATCAAACCATTCAGATTCTGGAAGTCGCTAAGATGTTGGAGGACACGGGGATACAGGCATTAGCCGTTCATGCAAGAACCCGGTCGCAGATGTACAAAGGCGAAGCCCGTTGGGAGTGGCTGAAGAAAATTAAGGAAGAATCGGGCATTCAAATTCCATTGATTGGCAACGGCGATGCGTCTTCTCCCGAGCGTATTGAAGCCATGTTTGACGAAACGGGCGTGGATGCCGTGATGATTGGTCGCGCTGCCATCGGCAATCCGTGGATCTTCCGCGACACTAAGATATTTCGCGAGACGGGAGAATTACCACCACCCCCAACGTGGAATCAGCGGTGCGAGGCGGTAGCCGAGCACCTAGCGCTTAAATGCGAATGGTTGGGCGAGCGCAAAGGCGTTTTGGAAATGCGCCGCATGTACGGGGGCTATTTCAAAGGATTCGCTGGCGCATCAGCGTTAAGGCAACTCATTATGGTCCCTCAGGATTTGGACGGCGTATTGGAAGTGCTGCTCAACTTCTCAGAAGATGACCTCGTAGCCGCAAAATCTACCCCAAACGTTCGTGCCGTCGCCGTGCGTGCCACCTTGCCGACCTCGACCAGAAGCCTTATTTCCCAATAGATTCCAAGTATTCTTTCCCGCGGCCTTTGATGTTTTCGTCCCAGAACTGCATCCAAGCAGGTCCGTCCGTGGTCAATCGCTCCCAATCAATGTCCATCGCCTTCAGGTTTGAAGAAGCCATCCATGCAGGCAAAGCTGTGGAATCGATATCCGTGCGGGCTGGAATGCGGTAGTACGTATTGGCCTGATGAATGAGGGCATCGGTGGTTGTCACAAACCCGTAAAACAATTTGGCTGACTCCAAGGCAGGTGCTCCCTCAATCAACGCAATGCCATCGTTCAATACCGGTGTGCCGCTACTCGGTAAGGTAAAGGCGAAGGGATACCCGTTGGTTTCAGATTGAATGTAGGTGTCCGGCATATTCCAGAGCGAAACTGATCCTTCTTCACGGGCGATTTTCAAATACAATTGCGTTGGGTCCGCTGCGTAGGTTTTCGTATTCAAATCCAAGCGAGCCAACCATTCATACCCGGCTTCGACCGATTCTTGCCGCATGATTAAAGCGCCCCAAATGGTACGCATGGTAGAACTAGCCAACGGATAACGAACAATCACCTGATCGTTCCATTTTTCGTCCAATAGATCATCCCAATCAAGCGGTTTATCGCTATCAGCAACCGTACGAGAGTTAAATAAGATCACTTCCGGCGTTAAGTACGTCGCAAACCAAGTACCTGCGCGGTCTTTTGAGCCTTCAGGTACGGCTTCAGACCAAGAAGGGGAATAAGGTGCCAATAACCCTTCCGATGCGGCACGAGCAAAGGTGGGACTATCACCACCCCACCATAAGCTGGCAACCGGATTATTGCGTTCGGTACGTACCCGGTCGTAAGCGTCTTGCCCGCCCATGTCGATCCACTGCACGTTGATATCAGGATACGCGGCCTCAAAAAGCGTTTCGTATTCCGTCAACATCTCTTTTCCATGCGGGGAATAAATCACTAGCGTGGACCGAGAATCAGTCGCACAGCCTGCACCCAAAAGACCCGCAAAAATTGCCAATAAAAATAGTCCGAATACGTTGCGTTGCATGAGGTTTGGGGTTTGAATTATCCGATTCGCTGTAAACGCGCAAAACGAAGAATAAGCTTTTTCTGACCGGCTTCTTTGAAGTATACAACCGCCTTGGTGTTGGGGCCTTTTCCTTCCATGGCCATCACCTTGCCTTCTCCAAAAAGATGGTGTTCAACCAACATTCCGGGCGCCAATTGAGCACTTTCTTCTTCGTCGTACACAATCCGCCGGTCCGTGTTGGAAGGCGGCGTTTTTACAGGTGCATTTCGCTCTTCACGTAGATTGCGTTTCCAGTAGTTGGGGTCCACCTTATCGTAAGAAGGTCCACCTACCCGGCTTTTGAACCGATCGGCATTTGGATCGAACGATTGTCCTGTTTCCGTTCGAAGCACGGTCGCATCAATTTCTTCAAAAAACCGGCTCCTAACGGCAGGTTGTTGTTCACCAAAACGAAAACGGCTTCGCGCATAGGATAAAAAGAGCAGCGTTTTAGAGCGAGTGGCACCCACATAAAACAGTCGCCTTTCTTCTTCCAAATCCTTCGGGTCCTGTGCTGCGGCTTGTAAGGGGAATAACCCTTCTTCCATGCCCGAAAGAAATACGACCGGGAATTCCAGTCCTTTCGATGCATGGAGCGTCATCAAGGTCACGCGGTTATCGGTGTCCTGCGTTTCGTCGGCGTCGGTTAGCAGTGAAATTTCCTGAAGAAACGCGCTCAGAGAATTCTCTTCGCGCTCTTCGCTCGTGAACTCGGCAATTGCGTTTAAAAGCTCCTGCACGTTTTCCCAACGAACCAGGTTTTCTGGGGTGTTTTCTTTGCGCAGATCGTCCAAGAGGCCTGAGTCGCGAATCAATTCTTTGGCCAAAATGGCGGCAGATTCGTCCACGGCCCGTTCTTGATACCCTTTGATCATATCCCGAAAACCGGCTACCGACGACGTCGCACGGGAAGCCAATCCC
>JAURGV010000043.1 GCA_030833605.1 Rhodothermales bacterium | reverse complement strand
CGCCCAGGTCACGCCGGGAGTCAACCCAACCCTTCAAAACGGTTGTTTGCCCTATATGAGCGCTGCGTAATTCACCACACGTGTGCGAGCGGTGACCGTGGTGATCAATTTGAAATTGTGATACGGACATAAATACTGGTTAACTCTTCTAAAAACCGCGAAAAAAGGAATCGTACAGAATATAGGGTACTATTTTCGAGGGAAGGCTGAAAAATTGGTTTAGACACCAAACCTTCATTTCTCTATCTTGCTTGAAATTCGATCACTAGACAACACGACAACATGTCTCAAACTGCCCCTGCACTCGGGAAATCCTTCTTCGGGCACCCGCGTGGACTCGCGACCCTGTTCTTTACAGAAATGTGGGAGCGATTCAGCTATTATGGGATGCGCGCATTGCTCATTCTGTTCATGACGGCTGCCGTAACGGGAGATAACCCTGGAATGGGTTTGACCGATGGCACTTCAGCAGCCATTTACGGGCTGTATACCAGCTTGGTGTATTTGTTGTCGTTGCCAGGTGGCTGGATCGCCGACAAATTATGGGGTCAACAAAAAGCTGTTTTTGTTGGAGGGACCATTATCGCATTGGGCCATTTTAGCATGGCCTACCCATCGACGGAGACTTTTTTCTTCGGATTGGTTTTGATCGTTATCGGAACCGGGCTGCTCAAACCAAATGTGTCAACGATTGTTGGCGAGCTTTATCCTGAAGGTGGCGCCTCTCGCGACGCTGGATTCTCGGTGTATTACATGGGTATCAACCTAGGAGCTTTCCTAGGGCCACTTCTTTGTGGCTATTTCGGAGAAGGCATCAACTGGCACTATGGGTTCTCTTTGGCTGGATTTGGGATGGTTTTAGGCCTGATCCAATACAAAATGGGGACAAAATACCTCGGCGAAGCGGGCTCGTTCAAAAGCACCGAATCGAGCTCTGAAATTTCGGTCAAATCCAAGAAGTTCTACTTAATTTCGGGCTTGTCCATGGCGGCAATCGTGCTATTTGGATACCTCGTTTCGAGCGGTGTTCTTGACCTAACCCTCCAAGATATTGCAGGTGGGCTGGGCTCGAGCATCCTGCTAATTATCGGTGGTTTCTTTGTCTATTTGATCTTTTTTGGTGGCCACACTTCGGATGAAAAAAAGAAATTGAGCCTCATTTTGTGGCTTTTTGTGTTGGTCGCCATTTTTTGGTCAGGATTTGAGCAAGCCGGTTCCTCGTTGAATCTATTTGCAGACCGAATGGCCGATCGCACGTTTGGGGATTGGGAAATGCCGGCTTCATGGTTACAGTCGGTGAACTCAACGTTTATTATCATATTTGCGCCGGTTTTTGGGTCGTTGTGGATCACATTGGCTCGGATCAAAAAACACCCGTCGTTTCTGTTTAAAGCTGCATTGGGCTTAATTGGGCTCTCAGCTGGTTTTTTTGTAGTCGCATGGGGCGCCGCCAATGCAGAGCCAGGTACGGTTGGCATAACATTTTTGATTGTAACCTACTTCCTACACACGGTCGGTGAGCTTTGTATCTCTCCAGTAGGAATGTCGGCGGTAACCAAGTTGTCTCCAAAAGGACGCGTGGGTCAAATGATGGGTGTTTGGTTTGTTGCCACCGCCCTTGGAAACCTAATCGCAGGTCTAGCCGCTGGCGATATTACCGCAATGGGCTTTGACGGTCTATTCCAGCAAGTCGCCATGATTAGCGGTGGAGCGGGTATTCTAGCCGTTCTTCTCGCATTCCCATTAAGAAAACTCGCTGGCGGCGTCGAGTAAACAGCGCGAAAAAGGTAGGGTACGAAAGAATTGGGGCGGTGGGCGATTTTCAATCGCCCACCGCCCCAACGTGTATTTTCAAACATCCGATCTTTTTAAAATGAAGGAGCGATGCGTAACCAAATCGATGGCTTCATCCCAGATCCAACATCTTTGGTAGGCCAGGTAACCTCTAAGCGGAATGCCCTGTCGTCAAACGCCAAGCCAAAACCACCCGAAGCGACCACATCATTGAAATCAAATGAATTGGTTCCGAAAGAATTGGTCCAGCCTGCATCAAATAGTCCAAGAATCGCCATATCACCGATCAAATCATCTAGAATAGCAGGCTCGTAAAGCGCTAATTCAGCGTTGGCCAAAAGCATACGGGTGCCTACAAAACTGTTTTGATGGTACGACCGTACGGAGCCGACTCCACCCAACGTAAACGCTTTTTGAACGGGAACAGTGCCTTCGGTAAATCCACCTCTAAAACGCAGGGACAATCCTGTGTCTTCGGAAAGTCTTGCATACGTCCGAACATCTCCTACATAGCGAGAGAAATCAAAATCGCCTCCCAAACCCTGACCAATTTCGGCTTCCAAACGTGCCGCGACGCCGCTTGGTCTATGATTGAGTGAGCGAACCTGACCGCCTTCCAGCGACATCACAATGGATCGCATGTCGCCTTCGACAATGCCAGGATTTGGTCGGAAATCATTGTTTCCAAATAACGACCACGACGTTTCATTGCGCAAACTTGTATACTGATCGGCACGGTAACCCACACTCAATTGAGCAAATGGGGTAATGCGGCTAACGGCATACCCTGTCCAACCTTTCGTATGATAATAGTCGAAGAAATCATGCTCAAAAAAGAAGGCAGCAGCCGAGTTTTCAGCCCACGAAGACTTCCACAAGTCGTTGGTTGTGGTTGTGCTGTGATACGACCCACCAACTTTTATATCGAAATCATCGTTTTGGTACATCGATCCGAAACGTGACTCAGCCCCGATTTCATACTGCCAATCTTTGGTCCCAAAACCATAACCCAACTGACCGAAAAATCTACCACGGTCGCTTTCATTCCATTCTAGTGGGTCGCGCGAAACGCCTAGGTATAGCCCTTCAACTCTATTGTAGCGCACACTTTGGGTGTATCGGTAAACGCCGTACTCGCGAAATGGCCAGCGCTGCGTAAACTCACCAGCGAACGTAGTGCCCGCTGTGTAGCGATTCGTTCGGGGATCCCAATTCCGTTTCCGAGCTTCCTCTTTTTCGTTCTTTTTAGGGTGATAGCCAATGCCTAACTTTTCCTTGAACCTTCTTTTCCGAGTATCACCATCTGATTTTTCCCATTTATCATCGTCATCCCACCACCCTTCATCAGTAGTCACAATCCGAACTCGGTCTTTGCTATTGGATATTTCGTAGTCGTCTGCCGAATTGCGGCGAATGCGAACATCGTCGCCAGCTTTTGCAATAGCTTTATCAAGGTCTTGAACAGCATCGTTTAATCGCTCAGAAAGATCGTCTTCCCCTCGTCTTTCCAATGACCGAGAAATACTTTCCAGCTCACGCTGAACGTCTTTTAGAAGTCGAATCAGGTCATCTTCTATAGAAACCGCCCGAAAACCACCAGTCGCCGGTCCAGAAAGTGTCAACCGATCGCTAATAGACAGGATTTGATCAGAAATCGGGTCTGATGCATGACGCTGCGTCACGTCACCCAGCAGACTGATAACTTTTTGAACCGTCGAGACAACCGATTCGTATTCAGCAGGAATAGTTGCCACTGGTTTTTCCTGAGCAAAGGCTGGCTTCAAAACTCCAAAAGCCGCCAAAAGCAGAGTAACAGTAAATAATCGTTTCATAACAAGTAGATTTGCCGTTGAGATTGGCCCCATCGAGGGCGACACCACCATTTCGGTCGTGTTGGTAGCAATACGTTTTACTCCGCCGTACTGTTACACATTGTCAAAGAGAGTGGTTTGGGGCTATTTTGACCCCCGCAAATAACACACGACTTTCGATCTACCCGAGCCTCCATGCAACCCAAACGTCTCCTCAAAAAACTGCTCTGGAAGGTCGGCTACGACGTTAATGTGTTTAACCCAACTAAACACAGCCTATCTCGCAGAAAACATATTATCCATCAGAACAGAGTCAAGACCGTATTGGATGTGGGCGCGAATGCTGGGCAATGGGCAACTCAACTTCGAAATGATCTTGGCTACGCCCATCGCATCATTTCCTTTGAACCGTTAAACAACGCGTTTCAGGCCTTGCAAGCAGTAGCCAATAAGGACGCTCAGTGGGACGTTTTGCAACTTGCTTTAGGACGAGAAAGCGGCAAAGTAGACATCAATGTTGCCAACAATTCGCAGAGCAGCTCCATGCTTCAGATGATGGACGCGCATGTGGCGTCAGCACCGGAATCGCAGTATATCGGGACAGAAAGCATTGAAGTAAGACGATTGGATGCCATTTTTCAGGACCTAGCCATCGATTCTTCCCCCATTTATTTGAAAATAGATACGCAAGGATTTGAGGAGCACGTGGTCGATGGCGCAGCGGGTGTGCTGGACCGCATTGACCTGATTCAATTGGAGCTTTCGTTGGTGCAACTGTACGAAGGAGAACCCCTACTCGAGACCATGTGCGCCAAAATGCGTGGGCTGGGCTACGATGTCATTGCACTGGAAGAATCAGGGTTTTCCGATCCGGAAACGGGCCATTTACTGCAAGTAGATGCCATTTTCAAGCGAAAACGGGCCTAGTCTTAATCATCCGGCTGCACGTTAACCGTACCGCGAGGCTACGACTCAACCGAATGCCCCGTGTTCGACGACGAGCTTCTTCTCAACGCTTCGATTAACGCTCGGGATACAGGGTTCATGCTTCGACCTTTGCGTTTGGAAGCGATGTCTGCGGCGTCCAGTAACCCCTTCCCGACCCGATCCAGATTCCAATGCGCAATAATCTCCAACGAGGCTTGGCCAGCGGATTGCCTTAGTTCATCATCTTCCGTCAACACCCTCATGTGGCGGGCGAGCGCATGTACATCATCGGCATCGAACAAAAAGCCATTTCTTCCAGGATCAACCAAGTCTTTATGGCATCCTGCTCCGGTGCACACAACTACGGGAAGTCCTGCGGCCATCGCCTCGTTGACCACCAAAGCCCAGGTATCCACACGGGAAGGATGCACAAAAAAGGCAGCTTTGTGGTAGTAGGTAGGGAGTTCTTCGATTTGCCTAAACCCAACAAATTCAACGCCTTCGATTCCGTTTTCTGCGACCAACTTTTCTAGTCGAGGCCTCAACAAACCATCGCCCAGCATCAATAATCGATACGGCGCCAACGTGGATTTTCGATACGCTCCGTACGCCAAGATTAAATTATCCAGGTTTTTGCGTTCTAAAAATCGATTGGACGCCATCATAAAAGGCGTGTCGTCGCTTAGACCAGGCAACGTTTCCGGATCAATCAATGGGGAAGGGGTGGCAAAAAACGCATTATCAACCGCGTTGTACCCCAAGGCAATCGCATTACGGGGGTATCCCAGCGACTCGAAATACGCTTTTTGAGGCGCGCCTGCCAGAAACGCAGCGTCGTACTCCCGAATTAGCAACCCTTTCAACCCTTCTTTCCATGCGTATCGAACCGCATCGTCGGCCTTTGAGTCCGTCATCACGATCGACGCTTTGCCATTCTGTTTGGCCCACAACAGGCAAGCCCTCGAATCGGGCAAACTATACGTGTGAATGGCCAACACATCGGGTTGAATGGCGTCTAGTGCTCGAACCACCCCTGCATGCATTTCTGCGGGTGAAATGGATTCCCATGTCTGATTCGAGAACACCTGAACGCGTTGGAACGCGGTCTCGGTGTTTTCTACGCGCCACTCATACAAATCTGAATTGGAGGCCGTTTCGAGGGCAATAAGATCAATGCCTTGTTGTTTACACCAAACGTGCGCTTCTTTTAAGCGAGCGAGGTGATACGGGCCAAATCGAGGCCACTGTACACACAACGTTCGAGGCTGTTGTGCGACACCGCCCATCGCGACTCCATGCTCCCCGAGTACACTGTCCAGTATTACCCGAGCAAAATCCGAGGGTGTATTCATCCTAGCGAAAGCTGCGGCCCTGGCACCGTCAAAATACGCATCAGGACGGTCCTTCAACTGCTGCAGCTCAAGCACCAACTCATCCGACTTCGTGCCGTCCACAGCCACGCCAAGGCCGTACTGGCGAATGTTTTCGCCCACCAGACCCGCATCGCTTCCTAAAACAGGCTTCCCGGCCGATGCCGCCCTAACCAAAATTCCGCTGGATCCCACGTGGTTCGGATAAGCTGCCAATACCACATCACATGCTTCAAAAAGGGCGGTGACTTCGCTTTCGGGAAGGAAGGTCGCGTCCCAAACAATTCTACCTTTTGATTGCGCTGTTTCGATAGCCGAACGAATGTCCGCCTCTTCAGCGCCTGTGGCCTTTCCTGCCACGACTAGCACCCACGTCCGGTCCAACGATTCAAAGGCTTTTAAGGCTTGGTAGGTCCCTTTTCTGGCGCTTTGAGCCCCAAATAGCAATACCACGTGGTCCGTTTCAGAAGCCTCCCATTTCATCCGCAAACGATTTAGTTCAATGGACGAAGCTTCAATCAGCGTTCCATCGGGTAGAAATACCGCTTTTTGAACCTCACCTAGCTTATTAATGGCGCCCACCGCCGAGGGGTCTAGGCAGAACACCTTGTTAACGGCCGGCACACGCACCAACTTCCTAAGGACAGCCTTCTTGCGGAAGTAAGCCAGCCGTCCTCGAAACGAAGAGGGGGAACGATGAATCGAGGCCCTAAACAAGATGCCCGAAACGCGTATTCCACGGCTCACCAACAACCCAGAAAGCGCCACAATGGCCGCCTGAGCATGGTCGATAAACATGCACAAAATATGGTCGGGATTGAGGCCAATGGCTTGCTCGAGAGCGCTTTTATGCGCCCGATTGATGGCAAAAAACCGCGAAAAGCCGGTTTCGCCAACGCGCGATTGGTCAACCGTCAGTGTCACCACAGCTATTCTATCCGCGTAAACCTCAATACGCCGAATGAATTCAACGTGCTCTGCCTGAAACGTGCCCGTTACCAAGAGGGTCAACCGGCCTGTTTCGTCACGGGCCAACCACCCGTCGACCACCATTTCAACGTACGAACGATGGTGTCCTTCATGGTAAAGATCCACCACCACGAGATGTTGGGGTGCCTTTTTCACTGCGTTGATCCCGAAAGACCGCTTTTCCACCTTGAATAACAGCCGGCGGCGCAGCCCGTCATCACGGCAAAAATGAACATCGTGTCGTTGATGAAAAACGGATTCGAGGTATTGGCCGACAGTGAAAATGCAAAAAACGAACCGACTACAGCCAAACAGGCCGCTGACTCGAGGGAAATGCCTTTAAATCCCTTAAAAACAATGATTCCTTTGCGGACACACGCTACCAAAAACGACAGGATGAGCGCGGGTCCCCACACCCCAAATTTGTACCACAAGGCCATGTATCCATTATGGATGAAGGGTTTAGCGTCCGTCATTTTATAGGTGATATCGTAAAACTGATACGATACGCCCATTCCGTGGCCCAGAATCGGATTCGTTTTAATGTGCTCCCAAACGGCGCCCGTTTCTAAGAATCTGTTTACTAGCGAGATGTCTTTGGTAGTAGCGGAGCCCAGTGAAAGGAAACGATCCAACAACCCAGAAATCACGAGCGTTAAAAAGTCGCCCAAAATTAGAATGGCGGCCAGCGAAACCACTACCACCGTAATACCGGATGTGATCAGAATGCGACGCTTTTCAGCTCGCGGAACCAGCCAAAACACCACCGCCATCCCCAGGATAAAGGCCACCCAATATCCGCGGCTCTGGGTAACGATTAAACCGCCCAAAAAGGCCGAGAACAGACCGGCGAAAAACACTTTATGCTGGAGAGCCGTCGATTTCAAGTACAACGCAAATGCAAAAAACGCCGGAACCATCAAAAGGCCTTCGTTGGTAACCGCTCGCCCTTTGATCACTTGCCATGCTTGACTGGCGTCGGACAAGGCGCGCATATACTGGAGTCCATTGCGAGCCAGAATGATCAAACCAACCACCAGCACCACACCAACCACTACCTTGAGCCCATTTTTATCCTTTTCAATGGCCTCTTTAACCGGGAAGTAAAAACCCAACAAGGAATAAGAAAGCCATTCACCGAGCCATAATTTGAAGGTCCCGGCAAATAGATAAGTCAATGGCAGCGATAGGGTTACCAGAATTAAAAAGGTCCAAAGCGCTTTTTCTTCGACCCGCTTGAACACGGGTTCCGGGTCCAGAAATAGTCTTTTGGAAAACCAAACGGCCAAAAACGTCATGTAGTACAGGCCGTAGAACACCTCGGTTAGCTGGATCCCTTCTTCGAAATCAGCTATCATCACGAACGATGTCAACACAACCGCTAAATTGATAAGCGGGTGCTGAAAAAGCCACCATGCAGCTATTCCGGCTATCAAAAGCACGGGAATAAAGGGGAGGGCCCAATCAATTTGCCACGTGGTGAACAACACAACCACTATGGACAGGGCGAATAATCCGGTCAACAGCACAACCCCCCATCGATACAGCCACAGATCTGTTGGGCTGGCATCGGTAGGGCCTTTGTGGACTATGGCATTCGAGGCGCTCACTGGAATCTAATTGGAATTAGATTCGCGTAACCGAGCAGCAAAATGGGCCGCGTTCTGTCTCCACCAGTTCATAATCAGCGCAAAAATGAGCGATAATATGAAGGCCGATAACGTCGCGGCAATCACAATGATCATGCGCTTTGGCTTATACTTTTTGTAGGGAGCCACGGCTTCATCCACCACCTGGAGGGCTTCGACTTTACGTTCTTCTTCAAATCGAGCCTGCTCCAACATGGGAGCCACAAATTCGAGGATTTTTTCCTGAATCATGCGCTCCATGGTGAGGTTGAGGTATTGCTTGACCATTTCCGGAGCTTCGTCCCGTCCAACCGGCATAACCAACTCCCGCCCCTCGATTGCCTCTTCAAAAGACCGACCTGCAGCGTCTACATACGTCTGCATGGTCTGAACTTGCTTGTTGTCGTCACCAAACTGCGTTTTTAGCGCGTTTAACTGGATTTCGTACTGAAGCGTGCTCGCTCTGAGTTCGGCCAATTGACTGAAGAAGGCTTCTGTTTGCGCTTCCAAGTCGATTACGCCGAATCTGCGTTGGAAATCGGCCAGAGAATCGAGCATTATGGCCCGATCTTGCTGCGCTTTGAGGTATCGCTCCTCTACGTATTGCCTGAAATTGCCGGCCGTTTGGGTCGTTAAACGATTGTTAACTTCATCCAGTAATTCGACATAATAATTGGACATTTCCGCCGCGCGCTGCGGATCTTTGTCGAGTACCTCCACCGATAAAAAGTCAAATTCATCGTCAATCACGAACTCGACATTATCGCTGAGGCTCTTAAGCGCTTCTTCTAGGGGGAAGTCTTCATCTTCCAATTCATACTCGGTGATGAGATCGAATTTTTCAACCACCTGGGTCTGCACATTGCGGCTCTCTAGAATGGCCAGGTAACGGATGTAATCGCCACCACCGCCGCCGAGTAGCGATTCCGCAGCCGACCCTAAATCACCCAAAAGGGCGCTAGCAATTCCAGCACCACCTGATTCGGATAACAATAACCGGGAGCTTGCTTTAAACCAATTGGGTAGCAATAAACTGATTACGACTGAAGCCACTGCCATCGCAATGGTTGTCAGAATAATAAACCGACGCCAAGCATAAACCACGCTCAGCATCTTCCACCAATTATCCCGGATCGCTTTTTCGCTATCGACAATCTGATTCGTTGTGTCACTCATAATCTTATCGGCTTAAACTAATGATGAGTGCAACCACGGAAGCCAACGTTCCGATACTTTGAATAACCACTTGCGCGGTGAGGAAACGGGCATTGTCCTTCGATTTAAGCTCTTCTATCACAATGCGTTGCAGTTCAGCGCTATCGGCCAGGGGTTTATCTCGATCCGCAAAAATCACATCGCCCGAAAACGGAATCTCAGACAATTTGTCCTGAAAATGCCCATTGGCGGGGTTTAATAAAACCGTTCGACCGGCCGTCGAGGATCGTCCACCCGCCGCTGCTAAGTAATATTCGGTACTCATCCCTTCTTGATAAGGCACAAAACCCGGTTGATTAACCTGGCCGATTATAAAAACAGAACGGGTATCTCTTGGGATTACAATAATGTCGTTGGGCTCTAAAATCACCTTACTGCTTCCTTCATCCGTAAGATCTGCCGGGCCAATCGAGACTTTATTTTGCAAATTGGCCTCAAGGGAAAAATAAGCTCGACTTAAAAACCCCATATCGGTGAGCCGGAGCTGCTGACGAATGGCGGTCGTATCGGAAGCTAAAATGCGCTTTAAAAATTCCTTTTGATCCGAAAAGCGTTCCGACGTAAGCAAATTCATCGGATCAGAAAGCGTATTTCGCTCGATGTAGACTCCCCGCAGCAACGCATCGTCTCGCATCCCTCCAGCCGCCGCGAGTACTTCTTTCAGCGTGGTCTTCCCTGCGGAAATAGGGTAGGAGCCGGGGTATCTAACGCGTCCTTGAATTTGAACCAAGCCAGTGACATCGTCCGTTTGAGATACCGATATCACGTCAAGGGCCTGAATTTCAAACGATGCTCCCTTTTCACCCATTGCCTCCACTCGCGTAAACGCATGGCGATCGATTTTCGCCCCTACTTTCCGCAACACGCTTACATCAACCAGCGATGCATTGTCCGGAATTCCACCGGCAATCCGAATAATATCGACCAAACGATCTCCTTTTTTGAAATCATACCGGCCCGGAAACGGTACGTAACCGCCAACCGTAATACTGCTGACGCTTGGGTCAATGGCCGGAATATGAATTACATCGCCGTCTTTCAAATAGGGGTTTGCTCTCCTGTTTCCCGATGAATAATAGTCCACCATGTCCACGAACGAAGTAGACCCATCTCGATGCATCAATTCAATGTTTCGGAGCGACGGTACGAACGACAGATTGGAAACGGCTGCAGCGGTGGTGTCCGCAAAAGCGAACTCCAACACACTGGATACGCGCGCCACAGGAAGCGCTAAATACCGTCCTGGACGCGGCACAGCACCGGCCACATGGACATAAAACTGCCTGCTTTGTACCAAGGCAATTTCTTTTTGAGCCGTCTTGAACGATTTGGTTAGCAAGTCCATCATTTTGGATCGTGCTTCCGTAAGCGTCAATCCTGCGACCGCCACGCCACCAGCATCGGGCAATAATATGCGACCGTCCACACCAACCATGGCTGGCGTAGCCGTTACTTCTTGACCAGAGATGGAAATGGAAAAACTATCGCCAGGGCCCACAACATATTCATCGGGATCAACAGCACCTTCCAAGGGAATACCGGAGGCGGCCATGGAGCCTTGGCTCAAACGTTGCTGAAGCAACTGGAGCGGATTCGTGCCCTGGATTAAGATCGAACTCGGGTCTGAAGACGATTGAGCGAAGACCAATGAAGGCTGGTCTGCCATCACCACGAAAAGGAATAAAGCGGCTGCTATTTTCGTCAACAACGGCTTAAAAAAAGTATTTTGGGGCATAATTAATGGAAATCCTCTCAAATAATCATCGAGTAAAGACCGATATCGGCTCAACCCTTGGGCTGAAACTTGCATGAGATTCATCGAATAACAGGGCTACTGAATGGGGCGCAACGGGGCGAATGATGGTAGCTAGTTCGAAATAGGCAAGTAATGATTTTCCGAGGGTACGTAGGTGTGAACGTATAAAATGGTCTATCTTGCGGTAAACTACGTCAAATGCAGTCGTCAAGCAATCGAGATTCCGGAGTATTGAAAACGTTAACCATTCCTTCCTTTGCCAAAATTAACCTCGGTTTACGCGTCTTGCGAAAACGAACCGATGGTTACCATGATATTGAGACGGTTTTTCTTCGTATAGGATGGAGCGATTTGCTGACCTTCGGTCCTAGCAAATCGCTCCAAATGACCACAAACAACGCGCTACTGCCCGTCGACGAACAAAATTTATGCGTCAAAGCAGTCCTAGCGTACCGCAAAGCCCAAAGCGATCGGAGCCAAGGTGTCCAGCATTCCGACCGGACCTCTGTAATCGATCCCACCGAGATTGACCAAGAAAACATCAGCATTCATCTGAACAAAAAAATTCCGTTTGGCGCAGGATTGGGAGGTGGCTCGAGTGATGCCGCTACGGTGTTACTCGCTTGCCAATCGTTCTTCGGAAATGAACGCCCTCTTACGGAGGAGGAATTGCATGCAGTGGCCGCTCAACTGGGGTCAGACGTTCCATTTTTTTTGGGGTCACCCGTGGCTTTCGGAAAGGGAAGAGGAGAACTCCTGTCGCCCGTGCCTGTACCGAAGGCGTTACAGGATACCTTTTTACTGGTCGTGGCTCCCGAAATTCACGTATCAACGGCCGAAGCGTATGCCGGCGTCGTTCCAAACAATAACCACTCAACCGATCTAAAAGAGATCGTTTTACAGGGAAGTTTAGAAGAGTGGTCTGCGCACCTTGCCAACGATTTCGAATCCTCTGTTTTCGCCCATCACCCCGATATTCACCGCATCAAAATGTGTCTGGTGAACCAAGGCGCAGGTTTCGCGCAGATGTCCGGGTCGGGATCTTCCGTATACGGCATTTACAAATCGCAAAAAGACCTAAATACGGCGAAAAAAGCCGTTGTTGCCCAATGGCCGACCGCTCGCACGTGGGATGGCCCCATTAATGCTGCGTTTTGAGCAGCAAACGGCCTAGGACAAAAGCTTAACGTCCACAGTTGTCCGCGAAAAGCTTACCAATCCAATCTACGATTTCGATCGCTGGTACCAAGACTATCCGTTAGGGGAACGCCCGAATCATCGGTAAACCGAGTTGGAGTCGGGAAACGACTGCCTTTAGATATCAAATTGGTACCGGAGCTACGTAGTTGAGCCATG
>JAURGV010000042.1 GCA_030833605.1 Rhodothermales bacterium | reverse complement strand
TTCCAAATAATTTTTATTTTTGAATGTGAAAGTATTTTTTGTTGCAGTAGTTTTTCAGCACGTAAAGAATCTCTTCTATGAATTAGTGTAACCTTTGAGGCAAATTTAGTTAAAAATAAAGCCTCTTCAACAGCGGCATTTCCTCCACCAACGAGAATAGCTGCATGGGCTGGGGCGTGATGTCCAGTTTCCCAGCTTCCACTTTGGAGAGGTCTAGAATGTCGTTAATAAGCGTCAACAAGGAGCGACTCGACGCCTGAATATGTTCAACATATTTCTTCGTCTCCGCGTCGTTAGACCGACGCGACAACAGGTCCGCGAAGCCAATAATGGCGTTCATGGGTGTTCGAATCTCGTGGCTCATATTGGCCAAAAAGCGGCTTTTGGCGTTGGTCGCTTCTTCGGCTTGAGAGGCGAAAAGCGCAGCGCGCTCACTACTAAGCTCTAAGGCCTCGTTGGTTTTCGCCAAAAGCCGCTTTTGACGGTCCACCTCCCGTTGCTGGATTTCCAGATTTCGATTCTGGGAGGCCATTAGTTCGGCCTGTTCTTCGGAGCGCATTTTGCTTTTTCGGAGCTCTTCGTGCCGAATTTCAAGCTGTCGCCGCTGAAGCAGGATTTCCTGGTTAGAGGCCCCAAGTTGTTGGTTATGCGCCTGAAGTTGCCTCCGCTGCTCTTCGACCGCTTGCGTCTGGGCGTTTAAATTGGCGGCCAACCGATCGTTGCTTTCTTCAAGCTGTGCAATGTGATAGGTAGCTAAGCTTTTGCCAGCCACGAAAACCGAAACGGCAAAAAAGATAGCATACAGCGCAAAAGCCCATAGAGAACGAAACCAGGGCGGCGAAATGGTAATTTGGGCGGTAGAAACGGGTCCCACGCGTCCAGTTCCGGACATGGCGCGGACCTCAAACGCATACGTCCCTTCTTGAAGACCGGAAAACCGTGCTGAGGTATTCAGGGTCCAGTCCGACCAGTCGGGACTAAGCCCCACAAGCCGAAACTGATGTCGAACTTCGGCAATCTCTTCGTAAAAAGGGGTCGCAAACACGAAGTAGAGGCTGTTTTCGTCTATTTCGAGTTCAAAAACAGGCGGAGCGGCCTTGCCGGAAGAGCCGCCGCCAAATAGGGTTCGGCGCGGCGTTTCAATGCTTCGGATTAATGTTTGGCTGGATTCAGCATCCCGTTCTAAAATGGAAAAGGCATATCGGAATAGCCCGCGATCGGTTGCAAACCAGCACCCGGAATCGTCACACTCAACCTTGGCGATGCGCGTGTCTGCCAACTGCTGCAGCGACTCAATCACCTCGATTCGACGCCCCGCTCCATCTTCTGGGGGGACAACACCAGCCAGGTCTCCCGTAAAAATCCACACGGATTTCTGGGGCGTTTCTTCCATAAACCGAATGTCAGAAAGGCTCGAGCCGGAGGCGAGCCCAAGGCTATTTCCGGGGCTAAATCGATTTACTTCCGGCAGATAAGAATACATTCCCGATCGGGCTGCAAAAACCACGTTTTCTCCGACACGCAAGGGCTGAATAAGACCAACCGGTAATCCGGCCCGCTCATCGTAAATAGTGACAATTCCCGAAAGAGAATCTTCTAGGGGCGCCGAAATTCGAGCCACTCCAGAGGGTGCAACGCTGGCCCATAATTCACCGCCAACGGTCTCGGCGAGACCCAGTAAATGGGAAAGATTTTTTTGTACCCGAGTCCCCTTAACCCAACGATCGCCTTGTGGGACCCACAAAAGTTCGGACAAACCCCCTGCGTGCGCAACAAAAACAACCCCTTCGCGGGTTTCAGAGGCCAATAGAGAGCGTACGGGATACCCAATATTTATGCGTACAAAGCCGGTAGCACCAGGCCGGGGCAGAATCAAGACATCATCCCCCGAACCAACAAGCACGTTGTTTTGGGTGAACAAAAGGGAGCCTACCGGAGCGTCTATTCCCGGAACAGGATCAAAGCGGCTCGGCAAACCAGGCGGTGAACCTGCTGCTGAACTGGATGCTGAACCCGAGGACAGAAAAAGGCCACGATCCGTTCCCACATACAATCCTGCGGGTGTCTGAACAAGGGCTGCAACCGAACCCATGAGCCCAGCGCTTTCGGGCGGACTCGACAAGGCAGCAGTAATGCTGACCCGAGCGACCCCGTTCTCGGTAGCCAACCAGAGGCGACCTCGGCTATCTTCGGTAATCCCGTTAATCGCACCAAAGGGAAGGCCGTCTTTATAGGTCAAAAACTGAGCGGCATCACCCGGTTTAACGAGGGCAAGACCACCCTCTTCTAGCCCCAGTGCGGCGATTCCAGAGGATAATAAAGTGGCAGAGCGGATTGTTTTGCCCTGTAAGGATGCGACGGATATGGGGCTCCAGGGGGCAATAGCGTTTCGCCGATAGGTCAAATAGGCCCCGCTGGCCGTAATTAATAAGGCGGTACTATCGTTTAGCGCGCTCGAGTGAACAATTTCATCCCGTGCAAATCGGTTGCCCGAGGAGACATCTATAAAGCGACCGCCAACAAAACGGGTGAGACCACGCCCCCATAAACTTACAAAGAGGGTGTCTTGGTTTGTAAACGACGCCTGAATGGGTGCGCTTGGCACGTGCGTTAACACGGTATCAGGCGTCACTTCATAAATGCGAGACGCGGAGGTGAAAAAAGACGATTTTCCCGCCCTATGGATGCTTTCAACCGTCTCAAAGCGATTTCTTTCGAGAGATTGATCCGGAAAAAACGATACAAACGTTGGTCGGTATAACGAGTCGGATGCGATATAGCCGATGTCGCCCGAGGCCCCAACCAGAATGCGCCCATTGGCGTCACGCATCAACAAATTCGGAGTGCGCCTGCCCGGGAGGGAGATGAGTCGCCAGGTACTTCCATCGTGTTCGAGAATTCCCTCTTGATTCGCTACATAGAGGAGGCCCTCAACCGATTGGACGACGTCCAGATTATTGGGATTGTGTCCATAAACAACGGGGCTGTATCGGTGAACAACGGGGTACCCGCCATCTTGTGCCACCGCGACCGCAGGGGTATAAAGAATCCACATTGCCAGCAAAAGCCCGCAAATCGTGTGTCCCTTGCACCGTGTTATGGAAGCAAAGACGTTGATATTTATATTATAAGTACGGTTTTTCACCAGTACACTAAACGTGTAGAAACCTGCAAATCGTTATTTTTATTGCTGTTGCTGATCCTGCTCTTTATATATTCGGTTGAAATTTACAAATCTCAATACGCATGCCACGCCTTCTTATCGTTGATGATGAAACCGGGATCCGGAGAACCCTGAAAGATCTGATGTCCATGCAGGGATATGAGGTAGAAGAGGCTGAAAATGGGGAGGCCGGATTGGCCAAGATCAAAGAGGGCCAATTTGACCTGGTTTTGTCGGATATTCAGATGCCCAAAATGGATGGTATGGAGTTATTAAAGGCCTCCAAAGAGCAATATCCCGAGTTGCCATTCATCATGTTAACGGCCCATGCGACCATTGAGCGAGCCGTTGAGGCCATAAAAATAGGCGCCTACGATTTTGTCCCCAAGCCCCCTAACTTGCAACACTTTTTGGTCACCATTCGCAATGCATTGGCCACCAAGGAGTTAAAGCAAGAGCATACCCGGATGAAGGCCCGTCTTGAAAAAATAGACACCAACATTCCGCCGCTGTTGGGGGAAAGCAAGGCGATGCTCCGCATCAAAAAACTATTAGAACGCGCAGCGCCTTCCGTAGCCCGGGTAATGGTTACGGGCGAGGCAGGCTCAGGAAAAGAGCTCATTGCTCAGTGGGTTCACCAGCTTTCTGGTCGCAATACGGGGCCATTCGTTGCCGTTAACTGCGCAGCGATTCCCGGTGAACTGATTGAAAGCGAACTTTTTGGCCACGAAAAAGGATCGTTTACGGGCGCGCACAAGCAGCACATCGGGTCGTTTGAGCAGGCCCATGGCGGCACCTTGTTCTTGGATGAAGTGGGCGACATGAGTCCCACCGCTCAGGCCAAGGTGCTTCGTGTTCTGCAGGAAAATCAGGTCCGTCGTGTTGGTGGGGATAAATCCATTCCGGTTGACGTCCGCGTGGTTTGCGCCACCAATAAAGACCTCGAAAAAGCTATTAAAGACGGCGAGTTTAGGGACGACTTGTTTCATCGGCTAGCCGTTATTCAGATTGTTTCGCCGCCGCTACGAGACCGGGCCGAGGACATCCCCGCATTGGCGACGTTTTTTTGCGAGAAACTCAGCAAACGCAACGCCAGGCCAGAAAAACACTTTTCTGAAAAGGCCCTTTCCTTGTTGTCGTCCTATCCGTGGCGCGGGAATGTGCGGGAACTGCACAATGCTGTTGAGCGATTAATCGTGCTTAGTGAGGCGGATGAAATCAACGAAGACGATGTAGATCTGTTCACCAATCCGGGTTCGGCGCCGGAAGATTCCATTGCGTATTTGGCAAGCCAGCACGAAAAAATTGCGGACTTTAGAGATGCGGCAGAAGAGGCCTTTTTGAGACGCAAATTGGTCAAATTTGAAGGCAATATCAGCCGGATGTCGGACGCGATCGAATTGCAGCGATCCAATATTTACGCCAAGCTCAAGAAGTTTGGCATAAAGGAATAGGTTAATGCCGATCTCTGCTAAGGCAGCGACAATACAAAGCGCGTTCCATGGGGCGCTACCGACTCTACCCGAATGCTGCCTCCCATGGCCCCGGCAGCCATTTTGCAAAAAGCGAGCCCGAGCCCTACTCCGGCCTGGACCCCTGTTTCTTTGGAGTGGATCTGATAAAACTTGTCGAAAATCCGCAGCTGAACCGCTTCAGGAATCTCTTCGCCGTCATCGGCAATCGTGACGAGGCTTTCAGCGCCAGCGCCCCGAGAAACCGAAAGAATAATGTGTTGGGCCGACGTTGCGTACTTGAACGCATTGGATAGCAGGTTTGAAACAATGCGTTCCAATAAAACCGGGTCGGTAACACAGGATGCCGATTCTTCGCCTTCGCAGTGCAGCTGAATACCGCGCTCTGCCGCGGCTTCGGTATACTGCCCTATGATGTTGCTTAGTAAAGTGAACAGGTTCGTTTCTTCCTTCTGGACGGGCATCTGTCCGGATTCTAGTTTCGAGACGTCCAGCATGCTCTGAATCATCGTTCCCATGGTTTGGGAGGCGGAAGAAATGTATCTAAGTCGCTCGGCCAACGCTTCCGGTGTGACCGGCATGCCCATGGATGATGATAGGTGCAGCAAATCCGTGTTCATCGAAATCACGGCAAGCGGATTTCCCAGGTCATGAACAATCATGTGGGTGAGGGCATCGCGACTCTGTTCGGCTTGTTTTAGGTCGGCATAGCTTTTTTCTAGCGATTGCAAAAGCTCATGTTCGCGGTCATAGAGGTCTTTTTTCTCAATGCTCGATATCAGACGCGCTTCGAGAATAGTCGGGTTGAACGGCTTGCTTAAGAAATCGGTCGCACCGAGTGCAATGCATTTTGAAATGTTTTCCATGTCGTCCCGACCGGAAATAACAATAATGGGGATGCGCCGAAGCGTCTCATCCTCAGCTGCAGCTTCTAACACCTCGATTCCGGTCATAATCGGCATGTCGATGTCTAGCAAGACGACATCGGGTCGGCCGGAGGCCATTTTGAGCAATCCGACCTGACCATTTTCAGCTGTCGATGCCTCGTGCCCAAGCAACTCGATAAAGTCGCTCAACATATCCCGGTTGATGGAGCTGTCGTCGACCACCAGTATGTGTCTTTGAGATCCCTTAGCCATTCAAAAACCAGTCAAATAGAGTAAAGCCTAAAGATAGGCACGAACGCCGCAGCGTTTCGCAAGGGCGCCAAATGTGTTTCGAAAACGAAACAGTGCGGGGGTCGCAGGTCCCGCCGTGTGCCGAACGGCCGGCATTATGGACAAAGAAAACACCCCCTTGAAACCGCCGCGTATCAGCACTTAGGGGCGATTACTTGGCATTTGGGCGGTCGATCCAGCACCCGGCCCCCTTCTTCCGGTCGTCCATGGAATGGCGATTGCATGGTACCCAGCAACCACTAACCGCTTGTTGATAAAAGAGGTACCAACATGCAACTATACAAAAGCTTGTACGCCATTACCGAATGGAAACCAGAAACCGAGCGCTTGAGCTTCGTATCCGACCTAAGAGATCTTGGGGTTAGAGACGCATACCGGGCGGCAGAAACCCACCGAGGCGCGCAATGCCCCATTTTCTTTCGATTTGGTCCTGAATTGATGGATCACCGATCGGGGAAAAAAGAGCAGGCGGGATGGGTTCTTTAACGCGACATCACAGGTCTTCGCGAGGCATGATTCGCCGAGGGTTTGTCGGACTACTGCTCGTTGTGCTGGTTGGGATTGTTTTGCCTGGGATTTCCCAGGCACAAACCGTCCTCCGCATTGAAGGGCAGCCTGCGGTCCGATTAAACCCAACGTGGGACGCCGGCTTTTTGGCTTCGGCCTCGGACACCGACGACACCACCGAAATCCATTGGGACGACGCGGAGCAGAATACCAAAATATCCGTTTCGACATTTTGTCCCGGCCAACGTTTTGCGCTAACGGTCGAGGCAAAAAACCCAGTAAACGCGGTAGCGACCGGTGCGGTGCAGCTAGTCGATGGAATGCGGGATACCGATCTGTTGGTTCACGTGAAGAAAAAGAAACCAGGAAAGGCTCAAATCGTCTACCTTACAGAAGTATTGTTCGAGCAAGGAAACACCGAAAACGGTCTATCTGACCTTCACGCGGTTACCTTTACACTTTCAGAGCAGTAAAAATGAATCGAAAGCAAGCAAAAATCGCGGTTAATCGCCAAAGCAGCCTTTTGGGAAAGGTGTTGTTTCTGGCGGTATTGATTGCGGTATTGGGATCTGTTTTGCCTGCAGCGGCTCAAATTACCGTCCGTGGAAAACTGGCTCACGATCTCGACGTGACTCCTGGTATGGTGGTGACGGGCTCCATTATGGTGGATAACGATAGTGACGCCATGCAAGAAGCCAAAGTGTATTTGCGTGACTATATGTTTTACGCCGATGGAACCAATGCGTATGATGATCCCGGTACCGTCGGGCGCTCAAATGCCCCATGGGTGCGATTTACGCCTGAATCGATGCGGATTCCTCCCAGAACGTCCGTAGCCGTGAACTACGAAATCACGGTTCCAGACACCACCGGGCCAGGCTCCTATTGGAGTATACTCATGGTTGAAGGGGTGGACGCCTCCTCTGCCGAGTCAACGGAAGGAGCTGCTTCTGAACGGCAAGTAGGCTTTCGTCAGGTTACTCGATATGGGGTTCAGCTCGCCCTTCACTACAAGGAAAATGCGGAACAAAGTGTTTCGTTTGACAACATTCAGTTGCTAGTGGATGAGAACGGCAAAACGTTTTTCCAGGTAGATATTTCCAACAGCGGGGGCTTAATGCTTCATCCGAACGTGTATCTGAGAGTATTCGATGCCGACGGAGCCGAATTTGGGCCCTTCCAGGGATCGTTGTACCGCATGTATCCCGAAACTTCGGTTCGTCATCGCATTGAATTGGCAGGACTGGCATCGGGCACCTACCAGGCCCTTCTCATTGTCGATAATGGAGAAGACGCCGTTTTTGGTGGACAATATGAGCTGACCCTGTAGCGCTCCATGATATTCAGCCGCCTTGCCGTTGTTTTTGTTTCCTTTTTGGTGGTCGCAGGGGTTGCTTTGGGGCCCACAACGCTTCGGGCACAAACGTCTCCAACTGGCCCAACCGAAGGCATTCGAGTTTCTATCCCCGACACCTCGACTGTTCTGGTGGAGGCGGGTGGCGTGGCCTCTCGCATGATCAAGATGGAAAACACGTCGAGCCAGGTGGTCGATTCTCGATTGGTTGTTGAATTACCCGCTGGATGGACCGTTTTAATACCCCCGCCTCGCCGAACGCTGAATCCAGGACAATCGGTTTTGCAGCTTATTTCCATTCAAATTCCGGCATCGACGTTAGCCGGAGTTTTTAACGCGGCCGTATTCGCAGAGGGTTATTCATCCGAAAAAACCACGGCCCAAATCCGGGTTGCCGAACGGGTACAAGTGGAATCAACATGGACCCAAACGCAAGAATTTGTTCGCGCCGGCGCGACCGTAGAAGGGCGTTTGTCGGTAGTCAACAGAGGAAATTCAGCGATTTCACTGGAGGTTCGGGCTCGATCATCCCTGAATTATCGCATTTCTATTCGTCCAAACACATTTGCGCTCGGGCCAGGCGAATCCAAAGAGGTTGGCATTGAAGCGTTAACGCTGGAGGACGTTTCGGGAAAGCTAACCCATTCGCTGGTTGCAGAGGTGCATAGGGCCAGCCCATCGGCAACCCCCGGGCTGGATGAAGGGTTGGATACGAGCACGGGGGAGGAGGTGGAGGCGGGGGTCATTCAAACGGCCACGTACATAGCCACCATTTTGCCGGTAAAACGGGCACTGAATGCGGATAAAACGGGCATGATTCCGGCCTATTTAACCCTTTTTGGAGGGATAAAAAAAGGTCGAGCTACTGGACAGGTTACGCTAGATGTACCGGAAGTTCTTGTTGGGAAAAGGCGATATACCGCGCTTTTACGGGCCCCAGATGCCAGTAATGCATCTGAATTTGCCGATACGGATCAGTTTTCTCTGCGCATTCGATCCGCCAAAACGGACGTAAAATTAGGGGATCATACCTTTCGGCTCACCGATTTGCTGGAATCCGGGTCCCAGGGCATGGGAGGGCAAGTAGAATACGTAACACCTCGCGTTACTTTCGGCGGCTATGGACGAAATAGTAGGACCGTGTTTCCGGGCCAGCGCCTGGCGGCCGGCTACGTGCATTATCGGGCGGCGAACACACTGACGCTCGAGGTCAACGGGATGCATAAAGACACCTTTGAAAAGGGAAATGCGTTTTCGGTTGCGGCGGAGCTGACCCCGGGGGAGACCGAAATTCGGACGGAAATTGCGGCGGGCCTATTTGATACGGCCACCGGTCGCGAATGGGGGCGAGCCATTGATCTTTCCGGAAGAACGGCCTACAAGAATTCACGAGCTTCCCTCTCCTACGAAGAGGCTGACGCGCAATTTTTAGGCGCCATACAACACGGCCGTGCCGGTTCGGGCTCGGTTATCCTCGCCCTACGCCCATGGCTGCGCCTCGATGGACAGGCCTACACGCAGCAACGGTTTTACGACTTGGCTGGGGGGCAGACGGCCAAACAAACCAACACGACGGGAAAAACGGGTATTACTGCAACTCGCACCGGCGTAACCCGCTCTTTTGTGTCCCTTACCTACATCAACCAGACAAACGACAACACCTTGTCGACCCGGCGAAGAAAGGACGAGGCCGTTGAACTAAAAGTTGGAATCAATCGCCGAGCGCTGGGGCTTTCGGGAACCCTTGTATCGGGCCAGACCAAAGACGAATTCAGGCCCAATTTAGACCGATATATCTCTTCGGTGGCGACCCTATATGCCACGCAAGGGGCGTTCTCCGTTAACGTGTTTGGGTCCTATTTGAACGGCCCCACGTTTTACAACCCCGTTAGTCAAAACCGATTCATGTTCGGGGGAAGTGTGGGTTGGGATTCCGGAGTGGGGACACAGGCGTACATCAACCTCTTTAAGAGCGTCGATCTTGAATTTGACCAACAGGAATTTATGCTGGGGGATGCGCGCGTTGTGCACCGGTTTTCCTTTGGACACGATGTGACGCTTCGGGCTCGAATCGTCCAGACGACGGAAAGCAAGTCCGTTCAGGTGGGTGCTGTGGGCTTTTCTTACCGTATACCGTTTTTTTTTCCGGATCCCGCTGCGAAGAAAAAGAACGCAAACCTTAGCGGAGTGGTGATCGACTCAGAAACCGGCAAGCCGTTGTCCGACATCATATTAACGCTGGATGGGTACACCGTTTCCACCGACGCTGATGGCACTTTCCAGTTTCGTGGACCCTCAGGCACAGAGGGGTATCTTTCGATCGATCGACTATCGGCAGGGCTCGAAAACCGACCCGTGCAGGAGTTTCCGCTACGCATTGAACCGGATCTGAGCGAGCGCCAACCCCTTCGCATTGAGCTGGTTCGCGCCGCCAAAATTCAGGTGCAGTTGCGACTCGACGAGGCGTCGGTTGATCGAAATACGGCGCTTTCCGGCAAAGTTGGACCGGAAGCGATGGCGTCCATGGTGGTTGAGGCGAGAAGGGGCTCCACTAGAATACGACGAATGGGTGGACGCGAGGGAGAGGCGACCTTCTCGGATTTGATTCCCGGGAAATGGGACGTGTTTATTGTTGGCCAGAGCATCCCAGAGGGTTACAAAAGCGTGCCCGATACGCTGCGTGTGGTAGTCGAGCCGGGAGGCACCCAACGCAAGGTCGTGGACATTAAACCGCGATCCCGAGGCATTCAAATGATCGATACCGGCGCGGCTAAAGTGGGCGTCGTATCGTTAGGAGCCAAAACCGCTGTGCAGCCTTCCCCATCTCCTTCCACCGAGCAAGCCGCGCCCCCTGTCGGAACCCCTGCCCTTGAGCAGGAGCCAGGCCCCGCGGAGGGACCCGCCAAGCAGGCGCCAAATCATTTTGTAGCGGCCAATGAGACGCTCGCCTCATTAGCGAGGCAGTATTATCACTCAACACGGCATTGGGTTAGAATTTGGAACGCGAATAAAGACCTTATCGGGAATCCAGATCAGATTGTGCCGGGAATGTCTTTGGTGATCCCTACGGTTGGCGCTCTTTCGCTAGAAGAGATGGCACTACTGCGCACCTATGCGGATCGATAGATGATTCGCGTCCACCCCAGTAGTGTTTTGCGAACGAAACACTTTGGGGCGCGATAGAATTTCAGGCGGCAGTCCTCGACCGATTTTTAATCCCCCCTAAAAGCCCACAGGCTGCTTTAAGGGCATTTTTTGACATTTATTGGGCTTTTTTTCTGAGTGCCGCGACTCCAAAGGAGTCGCGGCACCATCCTTGAAAGACGGGTAGGTACTCCCGAAGCGATGTGCATCGGGTCCCACTAAAAACCGTCCTACCATGTCTGCATCATTAGGGGCTGAGCATTATGCCGTTGCCCATTCCGAACATCGGACCCAAGAAAACAGAGACCGCTTAGTTTTTGCTTCCGAGCCTGTAATTCGGTCCATCATATCCAAAATTCGCGTCCCCGGAGACGACCTTGCCCATCCAGATGAGCTGTTCCAAGTGGGCGTAATAGCCGTGCTGCAGGCCCTCGACGCCTACAATCCGGAGACCGGCGTTCAGTTTATAACGTTTGCTTACCCACGCATACGCGGAGAAATAGTAGACTACCTCAGAAGGCTAGATCCGCTTCCGCGCCGCCGCCGTGCGAAGGTAGCGCGTGCTAGAGAGGCTTTTGATTCTCTTTCTCAGGTCATCGGCGGCACCCCGTGTGAATCCCAGATCGCCGGACAAATGGGAGTGGGTATTGCCGAGCTACGCATCATAGAATCGGATGCCAATCGTCGTCATATGTCGTACTTGTACGATGCCTATTCAGACGAAGACGAAGGGTTGCGTTTGGTAGATACGGTCGCGGATCAGAACGCTTTGGATCAGTTCGATGCCATGGATTGGGATGATATCTATCAATACCTAGATCTTCTATCCGCTGAATTGAGCCAAAGAGACCGAACCATTATTGAGCTCAACTACGGCGAAGATCTTACCCTTTCAGAGATTGGACAGCTTCTCGGGATATCAGAAGCTCGCGTTTCTCAGCTTCGGAAGAGCATTCTTAGCCGGATGGCCTCCAAAATAGAACCGACGTTGAGAACGGCGGCATAAATCGAGCGGATAGCCCCAGCGACCGGACAAGCCCAGAAAGTGGATCGCCCTAGCGACTGGACAAGCCGAGAGAGCTAACAACCTTAGCGATCGGACAACAGGGTATCCGTGTTGACCACGCCGAAGAAAATGGTTTTGACATGCTCATCCCGGCGACCATTCAACTCGTCAACCAGAGCGATGGTAACCGTTCGGCTTTGGAGAGGGAAATCGCTCGCGTTGCCACCGGCGACAAATCGGAAGGCTAAAGAGAGATTGTTTTCGAGGCCGCGATCAATGTTCGAGATGATTTTGGTGGGTCGACTTGCACTGAGCTGAGACCGACCGTTGCTTCGGCCAATCGTCGATTCGCCGTTCAGCCATAACGAAGTTCCTTCGGGCATCGGGCTGTCGAGTCTGGCCTCAATGGTTACGCCTGGAATATTGGTCGTTAAATTGTAAAAAACGACCTCTCGTGCAAAACCGTTGTTAACGCTATCGCTTCGATAAACCACCAGCGGAGGCACGTCTCCCGATACGGACATTACCGTTATGGGTGCGATGCCAATAGAAACTCGGTGCGAACCGCTTCCCTGGCTGAACGCCAAGCTGGTAGTTAATGCAAGTAGCCCAGCGAAGAGAAAGAAGGCTTTGGAAATGTTCGAAAAACTGAACACCCACTTCACCGCGAGTTGGTTAGAAAACAGACCTCTAGAATTAAGCATGTTCATGCTTTGTCTAAAGATGGTAACGAAAAAATTCGGTTTTTTAGCTTCCCAACACTGCTATGTTCGGATAAAACGATACAGATTTTAAGCTTTATTTCTGAAGAATAACTTTTTGCACCTGCATTTCGCCGTTTTGGGGCACTAGGCGCACAAAATAAATGCCCGAGGTTAGCGCGGACCCATCGATTTGGACCGATGTATTGCTTCCCGAATACGCTTGCCCCGAATACAGCAACTGCTGCATCCGACCTAGGGTATCCCACAACTCCACGCGAACAGCCTGCGTTTGATTTACTTCGAAAGAACCGTGAGATCCACAAACCAGTAATCGAGCAATTCGGTGGCGTTTGGATCAAAGAACTTGGCGATGGCGTAATGGCCAGTTTCCCTTCAG
>JAURGV010000041.1 GCA_030833605.1 Rhodothermales bacterium | reverse complement strand
CTCCAGTATTGTCGGGATGGGCTCCTTGGATATACAAGATCGAATCAAAGGCCCTATTGGGACGAAGGTCAAAGTCACGGTGCTACGTCCGCGCATTAAAACGCCCATTGATTTCGAAATAACCAGAGCAACTATTCCGTTGTACTCGGTCGATGCAGGATATATGCTAGACGAAACAACAGGCTATATCCGAATTGGCCGTTTCGCTATGACGACGCATCAGGAGTTTGTCGAGCATGTATTGCGACTCAAGCAAGAAGGCATGACCCAATTGATGCTTGATTTGCGTGGAAATCCGGGCGGAATCAAACAGACGGCAGTGATGATTGCGGATGAAATGTTAGACGGAGAGGGCGTGATCGTTTCCACTAAAGGCCGCGTCGAAAGAGAGAATGAAATTGATACCATTACCCCTGGCGGGCTATGGACTAAAGAGCCGGTAATCATTTTGGTGGACGAAAGCTCTGCCTCCGGAAGCGAAATTGTTGCAGGTGCACTTCAAGACCACGACCGGGCGCTCATTATTGGTCGTCGAACATTCGGAAAAGGGTTGGTTCAACGTCCATTCCAAATGAGAGATGGTAGTGTGATTCAGATGACCGTTGCGCGGTACTACATGCCAACGGGACGATTGATACAAACTCCCTATGAGATTGGAAATTTTGAAGACTACTATAAAGACAAGTTCCAGGATTACGAGGAAGCCACGTACCACCCAAGCAAGTACCTTTCAGAAATCCCTGACTCGTTGCACTACAAGACGTTACACGGAAGAGATGTATTCGGTGGCGGTGGCGTAATGCCCGACATTGTGATGGCCCCGGATTCGACTTCCGCGTTGGTTTCACCGGTGGTTCAGTATTCTATCGCTCGTGGCTATGCCTTCTTGTTTGCGAGTGAGCTGTTTGAAACCAACGGATTGGAATTACGCGAAAAATGGGCCACGAAACGGGAAGCGTTTTACGCTTCGTTCGAAGTCGATGAGAACCTTTGGAAAGACTATATGAAGTACGCGGTCGAAAATGGATTCAAAATCGGGGGTGAATCAACCCCGGAAAATCCAACCTTTACCCAAGCGGAAGTCGATGAGCAAAAAGCCGTTTTAAAAGTCATTATTAAGGCTCGCATGGCGCAACGCTTGTATAGAAGCGAGGCGTGGTATCCTGTTTTTAACAGCATTGATCCTTTGTTGATTTCCGCTGTCCAAAAATGGGATGACGCTGCGAAATTGGCCAAGTTGTCGGCGTCTCCCGCCACCAATTAACATGTTTCGCGTTCCCACTCGAGTAATCATAGGGCCAGGTTGTAGGAACCAACTTCCTGAATTGTTGATCTCCTTAGGGGCGAAAAAATCGTTGGTAATAAGCGATGGCGGCGTGGCAGCTGCGCCGTGGTTCGCGTCCTTTCTTGAGGTGTGCGGAGCTCACGAGCTAGACCTAGCCATTGAGCCCAATCCAAGACACAGTACCATTGATTCTTTGGCCAATCGTGCACGGGAAGGCCGCTTTGATTGTGTAATTGGAATCGGCGGAGGAAGCGTGCTAGATGCGGCTAAGGCCGTTTCCATGTTGTTAAGTAATCCAGGTTCAATCCGTGATTACGAAGGGAAAAATAAATTCCCCCATCCTGCCCTTCCCTTCATTGCCCTACCGACTACATGTGGAACAGGCTCCGAAGTTACGTGGGTTTCCGTGATCTCCGTGCACCATGAAGGCCGTAAAATAAGCGTTAAAGGCGATCTCATGTTTCCCCGCTTCGCTTTGGTGGACGCGGAACTGCTGGCATCTCTACCAGCCCATTTGGTTGCTTCCACGGGGATGGATGCCATGACGCATGCCATTGAAGCGGTGGTCGGAAAACCTTCAAACCCCACTTCTGACGCCTTGGCTTTAGAAGCCATTCGATTACTTCAGTGTTACCTACCGGCTGCAGCCAACCAACGGGCTGCGATGGGGCACATCGTCTCAAAGGAAGATCGCAAAATGGCCCTCGAAAAGGTTATGCTCGCTTCTACGCTAGCCGGCATGGCGTTTGGAAACGCCGATGTTGGAGCCGTCCACTGCTTATCGGAAAGCATTGGCGGCGTCCATGACCTCCCCCATGGCTTGTTGAATACCCTTTTACTAGTGCCCGTACTGCGATACCAACAAAATGCTATTGCTGATCCGTTGCAGATGGTGGCAAACGCCCTCCAAGTAAAGGATGGCGATCTATTTGGTGCGTTAGAAACGCTTATTGCCGGCTTACCGCTTCAACAATGGAGTGAATTAAACATCCCTACAAGCACGTTCGCGGAAATAGCTCAAAAGTCCGAAACCAATGGCTCAAACGGTTCTAACCTCTTTGATATGAAAGCGTCCGATTATTTGGCCATTTTGGAGGCTATGTAACTCTTTATTCATGTTTTCCGTCTATACCATCAACAACCTATCTTGACGGTATCATGATGCGCTTTTTATTTATTTCTGCCCTTCTATTTCTTGGATTGACTTCGTCCTCCTACGCCCAAAACAGCCTAGATCTCGCCGTAAATGGCGTTGGCCTTTCTGTTGGAGATTCCGACACGATCACAGGTATTCGATTGAACTTCCGCGACGACCGCATGAAACGGGTCAATGGAATCAACGCGACGATTTGGATGCCACATAAAGACAAAGGCGGCGATGTGTACGGGTACGCACTCGGCTTACCCGCCACTGGAGTAGATAACTTGTATGGCGTTGGCTACGGCATTCTTGGAATGGGCGCCAATCGCGATATTAAAGGCCTCGCTTTTGGCGGTTTAGGCGCCGGCGCCGGCCGAGACATCTATGGTGTTGCCGTCGGTGGTTTAGGCGTAGGTGCAGGCCGGGACGTTGTTGGGCTAATGATCGGAGGCCTTGGCGCCGGCGCGGGACAGGACCTAAAAGGCATTATAATTTCAGGTCTGGGCGCAGGAGCCGGCCGTGATATTACAGGAGTGGTTGTGTCAGGAGTGGGTGGCGGAGCCGGAAGAAACTTTACGGGTGTTTCGTTTAGTGGCGTTGCTTCGGGCGCGGGCGGAACGCTGAAAGGCGTTCATATGGCAGGGATTGCTGTGGGGGCTACGACTGTCCGCGGAATCATACTATCGGGCTTTGCGGCAGGAGGCAAAGATGTTTACGCGATTTCCGTTGCACCAGCTTATTTCAACGTTGTCCCTGGTGGCGAAATGCGAGGGCTATCTGTTTCCGCGTTCAACCGAATTCAGGGTGAACAAAAAGGCGTTACCATCGGCATCGTTAACTACGCACGGAAACTGTCTGGACTGCAGCTTGGCCTAATAAATATTGCCAAGAACAAAGACCGCTTGAGCGTTATGCCCATTTTCAACTATTCGAACTAGGGCAACAAGCACCCACGGTTGAATTTAGCGCCCCCTTAGACTTCGACCACGTCGTTTGCGGCGGGTTGAAGAACGGTGATCTCAGGATAAAAGAACTTGATGTTATCTGACATCCAGTCTTTTGCGGCTTTTTCTCCGTGTACCAAAATAATGGTCTCGGGCTCCATCATATCTACCAGAGCCAGTAGGTCACGGCGATTGCTGTGACCACTGAAACGAAAGCGATCCACCGAGCAATTTATGGGCTGTGGGCCTTTGTTTTTACTCAACGTAACGAGATTCCCTTTACCACTCTGACGCGCATCGGCCATCAACGACGCCGGAGCATCGTCGCGGGAATATCCCACTAGAAAGATTCCGTTTTTTTCGTTTTCGACAAGCATCTGAGCAATCTTGTTCGAAATGGTTCGATCAAACATCATCCCACTTCCGACAGCCATGATACAAGGCTGCTTGAGTACTTCCCGTAATGCACCATCCGTCCGGGGAAGCCGCCGCTGTTTAACCCCAAATACTTGAAATTCCTCGTCCAAACGAGGCGTATTATACCGATTCTTATCGTAAGCATCTGAAATAGCCCGCATCATTCCGGCCGTATACACCGGAACGTCATCATCAATCAAGCCGCGATTTTTGTAGCGTTCAATGAGCGCTAGCATCTCTTGAGAGCGACCTAGGGAAAAAACAGGAAGCAATACAGCGCCTCCCCTTTTTAAAACCTTTGCTATGGCCTTCCCGAGCCTTTTTTCCTCATTTTTACGCTCGAATTTCTCAGCGTCGGGGTCGGCGCCCAGCGTGGACTCCAACAACATGATGTCGACCGGACCATCGGGATACGTGGCGCCTGGAATGATGGTTTGATTCCGTAAGCCCGTATCTCCCGTAAAAAACAACGTCCGCTCTTTGCCACCTTCGTACCAGGTGATGTGAACACCCACTGAGCCGAGAACATGCCCCGCGTCGTATAATTCACCTTCAATCGTGTATTTGCCTTTCAGACCAGACAGATCAAACTCCGTCTCGAGTTCGTGGGCCTGGTATAAGTGTGAGCACGCATGAACATCATCTTCTTCAAACAACGGATCAACCGTCGAAGTACCTTCTTCGACTTTCCGTCTTTGAAGTCGCGCCGATGCCGGTAACAATATGTCCGCCAATGCTCTAGTCGCCGCCGTCATATGAATGTGCGCGTGCGGAAATAGCTTCACGACTACAGGCAGCGAGCCCAAGTGATCGTGATGGGCGTGCGATACAATTACGTGATCGACAGGCCAATCTGGGTTTTGAAGAATGCGTTGTAAATCTGGAACGCTTTCCAATCCTTCTTTTTCGGGGTCAGCGCCCGCGTCCAAAAGGATTCCAGTACCATCTATTTTGATGTAGTGGCAGCTAGCTCCGATTTCTTCAGAAGCTCCTAAGGAAGTAAATATCATGCGTGCAAGGGGTAACTAAAGGGGCAAAAAATCACGCATTTACTCCATTTGATTGGGTAGAAGCTTCGTACGCTTTCCAATCGCTTAAGAATTTTTCGAGTCCGCTATCGGTTAAAGGATGTTTGATGAGCTGTCCAATCACACTGAAAGGAATGGTAGCGACATCAGCGCCCATCAAAGCTGCTTCGGCAACGTGCATAGGATGACGGATAGAAGCAACCAATACCTGCGTTTCATAACCATAGTTAGAATAAATAGTTACGATTTGATCGATAAGATCCATCCCCGAAGTTGAAATATCGTCCAAACGACCAACGAATGGGCTGATATACGTTGCTCCGGCTTTCGCCGCAACAAGCGCTTGCGTAGGCGAAAAACAAAGGGTGCAGTTGGTCTTAATGCCTTTATCTGACAAGGCCCGAATGGCTTTAATACCGTCGGCAATAAGCGGAATTTTGATAACCACGTTGTCGTGGATTTTTGCAAGTTCAGCCGCTTCTTTCATCATTCCAGCATAATCAGTCGAGATCACTTCGGCCGAAACATCCCCATCTACCATGTCACATATTTTGCGGATATGTTCGTGGAAATTGGAGCCGCCAGCTTTACGCATTAACGAAGGATTGGTGGTAACTCCATCAAGAACGCCCATTTCATTGGCTTCTTTGATTTCGTTAAGGTCGGCGGTATCGATAAAAAATTTCATCGGAAATGGTAGACATGTTGGGTGAACACAATGAGAGCGTCCGAAAGGTAGCGACCTTCGAACACAAGCTCAAAGCAAGTGCGTGTGAATCCGTACTTACTTTTCTGTCAGGCGACCTGACTCACGATGGCAAATATTAAAAAAATGCCAACCAGAATGAGGACGGCTGTGGTGAGCTGCTTTTTTAGCTTCTGACTTTTATTCATAGAAATCCTCTGGTTTATACCTATATGGTCAGGGATAACCGCCGTATAAGCAAGTGAATACCGAACGCAGACCGTAAAACTTTTTTAGGGCAATCTTTCGTCCCCGTGCCAACTTTTCACGTTTCCACACACTCTATATGTAACCAAGGGTCGGTAGGCCCGTAGTTTCGGTGCAGAGGGAGAAATTCATCGGTCTTCTTCGTCCGTTTCGTCAATACTTACATTTTCAGACCAACGAACGATGCAAATCATTTCAAAAGCGGCGCTTGTGAGCGCCTCTTGCGGGCAGAAAAACATAATCATCACTTCTGCTTCTACTCATTATCTGGCCACCTTTTTTCTTTCATTTGCCCTTTTCGTCGTATTTATCGCGGCAACGGCAATTCCAGCGGCAGGTCAGAGGTCGTTTGAAAGAAACGAAAAATCGCTATCTACGACGTTTGAGCCCAACGTTAAACCGCGGCTTTCTATTCCGATAATTTCCAGCAAGATTTCAATCGATGGCGTATTGGACGAAGCGGGTTGGAGGGAAGCTGCAATAGCCACCAATTTCAGTGAAAACTTTCCCAATGAGCAAGCCAGACCACCTATTGGGATAAAAACATTTATGGCGTACGACCGTGAAAACGTCTATATCGCCTATGTAATTCAAGACGATCCAGCCAAAATCAGGGCTCACATGAACGATCGTGACCAGATTTGGCAGGATGACTACGCCGGCATTCTGTTGGATACCAACGGAGATGGACAGGTCACTTATTTTATTGCGGCGAATCCCTTGGGAATACAAGGCGACACCCGCGCAAGTGGCAATCAGGAAGATGTTTCGTTCGATGTGATTTACGATTCAGCCGGGCAGATTACCCAAAATGGGTACGTCGTAGAAATGGCGATTCCATTTAGAAGTTTACGTTTCCCACAGCAGGACGTTCAAGAATGGAAAGCAACGTTTTGGATCACGCGGCCTCGAGAAGATAGAAGTCAGTACACCTGGGCGTCCATTGATCGCAATGACCCATGCGCGTCCTGTCAATTCGGCACGCTAGTCGGGATGAAAGGCATTTCATCGGGTCGAAATCTAGAAATCCTACCTGCGGTGACTGGAAGCCAGGCTGGTTTACGGAATTTCAGTACCCCAAGTAGTGGGTTTAATAATGGACGAGTGAGTGCTGAGCCGTCTTTAAATGTGAAGTACGGGATTACCTCTAACTTGACGGCCGATGTAACGATTAATCCCGATTTCAGCCAAATTGAATCGGACGCTGCTCAAATTGATGTCAATTCGCCATTTGCACTTTCCTATCCCGAACGAAGGGCTTTCTTCCAGGAAGGGGCCGATCTTTTTGATACGCAGATCAAAGCGGTGTACACCCGCTCCATAAACGATCCCATTGCCGCGGCTAAACTTTCGGGACGGAAAGGAAATTGGACCTACGGATACATTGGAGGTCGAGATAATAGTTCGCCCATTCTCATGCCTTTTGAGGAAAGTAGCCGGGTGATTTCTGGCGGACAATCTGTTTCCAACATATTTAGGGCTCGCAAAAGCTTTGCTAACTCTTCCTTTGTGGCCGCGATGGCGACCGATCGCAGATTGGACAATGGTGGGTCAGGATCCGTGGTAGGCATTGATGGCTCTATTCGATTCAAAACCCTCTATGCCTTTTCATGGCAAGCCCTAGTCAGTCGAACGGTTGAATCAACCGACGCAGCCCTTTCTTCGGACTACGGACTGGATGAATTGACATTCGATGGAGGAAACCACACCGCCGCACTCGATGGTGAATCGTTTACCGGTCATGCGATGTATGGAAAATTAAGTCGCATGGGGCGCTCGTATGGTTTTGACATTGATTACAGCCAATTAAGCCCTACTTTCCGGACCGACAACGGTTTTGTCACCAACAACGATGCGCGTCGATTCACAGCGATGAATCGGTATGGCTTTTATTTCCAAGACAACGGTTGGATAAACAGGCTATTCGTTTTTGGAGGGGTAAATCGATTTTGGAATTTTGACAACGTCCGTAAAGATGAATCCGTTTTTGCAGGGTTTAATGCGATGATGAGCCACCAAACCAGGGTGAACATTATGGCGTTTATGTCCAATGAGCTCTATGCTGGGACGGAGTTCAAAAACCTCAATCGGGTAACGACTCGAATCAATAGCGACTTCAGTGAGCGTATTCAACTTTCTTTTTCTTCTCAGTACGGAAATGCCATTTACCGGAATTCAGCTAATCCAGCCATTGGTTTAATGAACAATCTGGGAGCGGGTCTGACCGTTCGAGCAACCGATCGTATGACGGTTGCTTCTAATATTGAATTTGCGAAGCTCCAAAACAAAGAAACCAACAAAAACTATTATTCGGGCTATATTCTGCGTTCCCGTGTAAACTACCAGTTCACGCGCAAATTCTTGACCCGCGTGATTGTTCAGTACAATGAATTCGCTGACCGATTGGAAGTAGACCCGTTATTCACGTACCGGGTGAGTCCATTTACCGTTTTTCACGTGGGATCCAGCCATCGTTTTCAGGATTTTCCCTCGAATCGCGATGGCCAACCTATGATCTTTCAGCAAACAAATCGGCAGATATTCTTTAAATTACAGTATCTGTTTCGCGTTTAATCCCAGACCCTAATGAACCCGTTATTCCGTTTAAAAAGCATTGCCGTTTTATGGCTTTTAGCTATTGCCTTAGGCATCACCCCAATGGATGCCAGAGCTTTCACAAACGTGAATGACGGCCACGATGACCCGGTTAAACCGAAGCAAACGGATAAAACGCCGATACGAGAAATTCCTCGCATTGAAGGGGTGGATTTGGTGGTCGACGGCGTTCTGGATGAAGCCGTTTGGAGTCAAGCCACCGTTTTTGCTGGTTTTAGTGACTATTTACCGGTTGATGGACGATTTGCGCAAGATTCCACGGTGGTTCTGGCTTGGTATTCGCCGACAGCCATTCATTTCGGAATCAAAGCATTTGAGACCCATGGTCAGGTTCGAGCAACGTTGGCGGATCGGGATAAAATTAGTGGCGACGATAACGTCCAAATCGTACTGGACACCTATAACGATCGTAGACAGGCGTTTCTGATCGCAGTAAATCCATTTGGCCAGCAAGCCGATGGGATGCTCCGAGACTCGGATGGCGGCGGAAGAGGTGGCGCTTCTTCTGCGGCCTATTCCGTTGATTTGAGTCCTGATTTTCTGTTTCATTCCAAAGGTCGACTCACTGATTTTGGGTATGAAATTGAAGTCGTGATCCCCTTCAAGAGTATTCGGTTTCAAAATACGCTTACCCAAGATTGGGGCTTCAATATTATTAGACAGGTTCAGCACTCTGGTTACTCAAGTACTTGGACGGCTACCAAACAGAACAATGCCTCCTTTATGGCTCAGAATGGCATTCTTCCGGATCTAACTGACCTTCGGAGAGGCTTGGTGCTGGATATCAATCCAGAAGTCACTGGTACCATGAACCGGCCAGGCGGAAAAGGGGCGGAATTTGACCCGGAAGCGAGAGACCCTTTTGGAGTGAACGTTCGATGGGGCATCACCAGTAATTTGACGTTAAACGGTACGTTTAACCCTGACTTCTCGCAGGTAGAAGCGGACGTAGCACAGATTTCGTACGACCCGCGACAAGCGGTATTTGTACCGGAAAAACGTCCCTTTTTCCTTGATGGTATTGAGTTGTTTCAGTCACCGGCAAACCTGATTTACACCCGTAGGGTGGCTAACCCATTGAGTGCCATCAAGTTAACGGGCAAAGTTGGGGGAACGAATATCGCGGCCCTTTCCGCCGTCGATAATCTGGAATTGCACATCAGTGATTTCGAACCCGGATATCTCAACGCCGTCCGTGTGCGCCGAGACTTATCAGGGCAAAATACGATCGGGCTGGTTTTAACAGACAAAACCAATGGAGATCATTGGAATCGGGTTGGTGCTATCGATGGCCGCATGACGTTTGGAGGCATTTATTCCATGACGTACCAGGCTGGAATGAGCTTCACAGAGGACGTGGGCAGTGCGAGAGGCGTCGTGTCGGCTCCCATGTGGCAAATTTCGACCCGTGCTTCCGGACGTAAGTACGGCGGATCGTTTAGCGGATATGGATACCACGGTAATTTCAACTCTGAAGCTGGGTTTATCAATCGAACGGGTATTTCGAATTGGCATTTCCAACCTTATAGGCGTTGGTCCGGCGAGCAGGGAGCCGTTGTTGAAATGCTGCAATTGGGTTTTTCGCTGGATGGAACGTGGGATTACGACCGTTTTACCGCTGGAAATGGACCCAACGACCGAAAATTACACTTTAATTCCGCGTATAGTTTTAAGGGCGGTTGGTCTGGAACTACTTCAATTTTTTACGAGTCGTTCAAGTACCCTGAGTACCTATATGATGGGTTCCATGTACAGAACCATGAAAACGGTGTGCCGGTTGACACAACGGCATACGTTGGAACGGATCGTTTGACTAATCTGGGGTTCTGGTCCAACTTGACCACGCCACGATTGAACAATTTTTCGGGCAATGTGATGATTGTCGGCGGTCGAGACGACAATTTTGATGAGTGGTCGCCGGCCAACATCTTCTTTGTAACGCTTGGTTTGAATTACAACCCAACCGACCAAGTCAGGGTCAACTTGAGTTATACCCACCAGCAGTACGATCGGGCGTCTGATGGTTCAACGGTGAGTTTGAGACGCGTTCCGCGATTGAAAGCCGAGTATCAAGTGACGCCTTCTTTGTTTGTTCGGGTTGTGGGCCAGTATGATTCCAGTTTCCGAGACCAATTGCGCGATGATTCCAGAACGGGTGATCCGATTTTGGTGTACAATCCGTCAACCGGTGAATATCGGCCTACGAGTCAGGTGCGTCGCAATCAATTCCGATTCGACTGGCTGGTTTCGTACCGACCTACTCCAGGAACGGTAATGTTTGTTGGATACGGCAATTCTTCGCGCGAACCCCAAACCTACCGGTTTAAAAACCTAGAAAGGCTTTCGGACGGATTTTTCTTGAAGCTAAGCTACTTATTCCGAGTTTAACGCCGAGCGGCGCGGTGCGCACAAACCGGCTACTTCGTTAGCTTTTGCAGACGTTTGCGAATGCTTTTGGTAGAAACGTTACCTGGGGCACCTTTGGTGGAGTACGCTTTGGACAAAGGCACCTTCGCTTGTTCGTTCCACGTTTCTTTTTGCTCAGCCGCGTTTCGGTAGGCTTCCCGGAAGGGCACGCCATCCACGACTTGTTGGAGCGCAGCAGCTGTCGCAAACAAATCGGGATCTCTAACCTCTTCTAACCGCGTGGTATTAAACGTGAGGCCGCCCACCAACCCGAGCGTAGCTTCTAGCAGGTCTTTTTGGATGAGTACCGCTTTCATTACCGCGCCCTTAGTGAGTTGTAAGTCGCGGTGATACCCCGAAGGAAGATTGGCTGGAATACCTAATAAGACCTGCCATTCACCCGATAAACGATGCATAGTGGCGCGGGCCAGCTCAGCAATATCTGGGTTTTTCTTTTGCGGCATGATGCTGCTTCCCGTTGTCAGCTCCCCACTCAACGAAATGAAACCAAATTCGGCGCTGTTATAGAGCACGATGTCCGCCGCGAGGCGGTTGATGGTAGCCGCGCACTGTAGCAAGGCATGGACCACTTCCATTTCGTATTTGCCACGGCTCAGTTGGACAGACGTTACATTTTCTTGCACGCGCTCAAATCCAAGATGCCCAGCGACTTCCTCACGTGGAAGGTTGATATGCGGAATGCCGTAGCCGGCTCCGCTCCCAAGAGGGGACGCGTTAATGCGTTTGGTGGCCTGTTTTACCAAATCAAGATCGTCAACCAGGCATTCCGCATAGCCCGCCGCCCACAGGGCGGCGGTGCTGGGCATGGCCCGCTGCATGTGGGTGTAGCCGGGTAGAAACACGTCGCCATGTTCGTCTGCGAGGTCAGCCAGCTCAAGGATCAGATCCTCCATCTGGCCAGCAACTTCTTCCAGATTAAACCGGAGCCAAAGCCTTAAAGCGGCGAGTACCTGATCGTTTCTGGAGCGACCCGTGTGGATTTTTTTACCGATATCGCCCACTTCTTCCGTCAAAAACCGCTCAATGACCGTGTGGCAATCTTCGTCTTCAACGGTGATCTGGATTTCGCCCTTTTCGAATGCTTTGCCAAGCTTTGCAAACGCCTTGTCTAGTTTGGCCAATTCTTTTTCGGTGAGTACGCCAGCCGTCACCAGACCCGCAGCATGGGCTAATGATGCCGCTGCGTCAAAAGGCAGTAACATCATGTCCCACATGGGGTCATCCCCAACGGTAAACCGGGTTACCCACGATGCTGCTTCTGTTCCTTTAAACCAAATAGGGCGCTCGCTCATTGCTTACTCGAAAAAGTGTTTGATAATGTCTTGGTAAATCACGCAGCTCGATGCCAATTCGTCAATTAGAATGCTTTCGCCTGCTGTGTGAGACAGTCTACTGTCGCCAGGGCCAATTTTTACGGTTGGGATGCCTTTCAAATGAATCCAATCCGACATAGTGGGAGAACCGAACGCTACAGATCCTTCGGAGGCCTTTAAGCAAGCGCGCACAACGCGCTCATTAGGATCGGTATCCGTGGGCACAAATCGTTTGGAATGAATGTGAACCTCGGAGTCTACGTGATCCTGTACAAAAGCTGCAATTTCGTCGTGGGTGTACGACGGTGTTGACCGAATGTCTATGAAGGCCGAACACAGGTCAGGAATCGAATTCCGGGCTGTACCGCCATTAATCACGGTAACATTCGCTGTCGTTTTCCCCAGATAGGGATGAACCTTTTCAAAAACCAAGCTATTCAGGGCAACGAGATCTCGAGCCATTTTTTGGATGGCGTTCTCCCCTTCTTCGGCCCGCGCCGCATGCGCGGACACCCCTTTTGCGTCGAGGCGCAGGATCAACAGTCCTTTTTGGGCCACACAAGGCTGCATGTGCGTGGGTTCGCCAACCAAAGCCGCGTCGATGCGAGGAAGATCGGGCAAAATGCGCTCAAGGCCGTTGTTTTCGCCTCCCGTCTCTTCGCACGTTGTGAAAGCGGCCATCACTTTGCCTTTCGGCACAAACCCTTCTTTTACGAGACGGATAAGGGCGGTCGCCATGCTTGCAACACTTGCCTTCGCATCTACCGACCCCCGACCATAAACCCGATCGTTGGCCACGGTGGGTTCAAACGGCGGATACGGGTGGTCAGATGACGGTGGGACCACGTCCAAATGGGAATTCAACAACAGCGTAGTAGGCCCATCTCCCCATTCAACGACAATATTGTCGTCGATTCGAGTGACTTTGAGCCCTTTTTCGGTGAGGTGCGT
>JAURGV010000412.1 GCA_030833605.1 Rhodothermales bacterium | reverse complement strand
TTTTACGGAACATCTCAACACCAGTTACTGTAGACTTCAAGCCTTCAGCACCCATACCAATGATGTCTACTGCTTCACCTGAGTTGACTACACCTCTTTCAATACGACCTGTAGCTACTGTACCACGACCAGTGATCGAAAATACGTCTTCTACTGGCATCAAGAAATCCTTGTCGATCAAACGCTCTGGAAGTGGAATGTAGGTATCTACCGCACTCATCAATTCCATTACTTTTTCAACCCACTTCTCTTCACCATTCAATGCACCAAGTGCAGAACCAGCGATTACAGGAATATTGTCCCCGTCAAAGTTGTAGAAAGAAAGCAATTCTCTGATTTCCATCTCAACCAACTCCAACAATTCAGGATCATCCACCATATCCACTTTATTCATGAATACTACTAGCTGAGGAACACCTACCTGGCGAGCCAAAAGGATATGCTCTCTAGTTTGAGGCATCGGTCCGTCAGTTGCAGCTACTACAAGAATAGCACCGTCC
>JAURGV010000411.1 GCA_030833605.1 Rhodothermales bacterium | reverse complement strand
GATTTCCAACACCCCGAATGGCAACGATACGGTCGTTTTCAATGACAATATCCACTGGACCGACAGGCGGCGCTCCGGCCCCCTCGATCATTGTTGCGCCGCGAATAACAAGTCGGTCAAAAGGGCCTGCGCCGTCAGAACCTATCTGGAAATCAGCAACTTCTTGGGCTGAAACCGATGTAGAGAGGCAAAAAAGAGCAAAAAAGAGGAAGATTCGATTCATGGCTGGATGAAATTTTAAGATTGCATCTGCCAATGTAAGCGAGAGGAGCTTAACCTAAAAAAGAGACACCCGATGAATTTCCGTTTTTTGGCGATTTGATGTTTAAAACCGCTAAAAACCAGAATATCACGGGTGCCGCTTGTTGTGAAACCAACGTAACCGAAAACGTCGTCACAGGAGGAACCTATGCCAATGGTATCGGGAATGCAGCCAGTGGGTTATAGGAGGTGAAATAGCGTAAAGGCATACGTAGTATTACGCAATTATATGGGTATTTCT
>JAURGV010000410.1 GCA_030833605.1 Rhodothermales bacterium | reverse complement strand
AAGCGGTTCTTCAGGTTCAAGTGGTTCTTCAGGAACTAGCGGAACTTCAGGAACATCAGGTTCTTCAGGAACTTCAGGTTCATCAGGAACTTCAGGTTCATCAGGAACAAGTGGCACATCAGGAACTTCAGGTAGTTCAGGTTCATCAGGTTCAAGTGGATTAAGTGGTGTTTCGGGAACTAATGGTTCATCAGGAACAAGTGGTACATCAGGAACATCAGGTTCTTCAGGTTCTTCAGGTGTTAATGGAACATCAGGTTCTTCAGGAACATCAGGTTCTTCAGGTTCATCAGGAACTAGTGGTTCATCAGGAACTAGTGGTACATCAGGTACATCAGGTTCATCAGGAACTTCAGGTTCATCAGGAACAAGTGGTACTTCGGGTACATCAGGTTCATCAGGAACTTCAGGTTCAAGTGGTTCAAGTGGTTCATCAGGAACTTCAGGTTCAAGTGGCACTTCAGGAACTAGTGGAACTAGTGGTTCATCAGGAAGTTCAGGT
>JAURGV010000040.1 GCA_030833605.1 Rhodothermales bacterium | reverse complement strand
TACGACGCTGTTGTAGCGTTCGTCTACGTTATAATTCATTTTTCCTCGCTTATGGTAGAATCTTAGGAGTTCTGAGTCTGCAAATACGCAAAATTATTTTTTGGTCGCAGCACGATTTCGAAGCTCCAGCACAATAGGAGAAGCTACGAAGATCGACGAATAGGTTCCTATTCCAATTCCGACTAACAAGGCAAATGCGAAACCTCGCAATACCTCGCCCCCGAATATAAATAGGATCGCCACCACGAGCAAGGTTGTACCCGAGGTGATAATGGTTCGACTCAGCGTGTTATTAATAGACCGATTAAGGATGGAATCGTAGCTCTCCGACTTAAATAAGCCCGTATACTCCCTTATTCGGTCAAAAACAACCACCGTATCGTTGAGGGAGTACCCCACAATGGTTAGAAAGGCCGCTATAATCGTTTGATCTATTTGCAAAGAAAACCCAAGTTTTCCTTGGAATACAGAAAACACACCCAACGTGATAATGACGTCGTGGAACAACGCAGCGACCGCGCCGACACCAAAACGCCATTCAAATCGAATGAGTATGTAAACGAAAATGACCAAAAGTGACCCAATAATCGAATAGATAGCACCTCTTTCAAGGTCTCTCGCAAATCGAGCACTTACGTCGTAGGTTTTTTCGATGACCGGATCCGACGAAGGAAACGCTGCCTTAATTCCGTCAATTATCTGATCGCGAACCACGTTGATGTCTTCGTCACCAACTGTCCTGACCAACATGCCAAAAGCCCCCTCAATTTGGTAGGATTTTACTTCAGGATCGGAAGAAAGCACATCGCTTAGAGCCGAACGTACGGCTGTTACGTCCATGGCTTCTGACGTTTCTACGACGAACTCACGGCCCCCTTTAAAATCAATCCCCAGTTCAAGACCGTTGATTGCAAAGGAAACAAGGCTCGCCAACAAAAGGATACCCGAGAAGATGTATCCCGATTTCCGCTTTTGGATAAAACCAAAATTACTGTTTTCAAAAATACGCATTTTTCTAAATGGATTTGCCCATCAGGGCTATTTACAAGCTTGTTAGTTCGTCAATATCAACCGAAGCTGACAGCACTTTTCTTATCGACTACCGCATAATCCATGATAATGCGAGTAAATACGATGGCTGTGAACATGGACGAAAGGATACCTGCCATCAGCGTGACAGCAAATCCCTGGATGGGTCCGATTCCGAAGGAATAAAGGATCACACCCACAAAAAATGTTGTAATGTTGGCATCGAAAATGGCGGATAATGCTTTGCTGTATCCACCTTCAATGGCTGCCTTTAGCGTTTTACCCGTCGACTGCTCTTCTCGAACACGTTCGAAAATCAGCACGTTGGCATCTACAGCCATACCGATGGTCAAAACGATACCCGCGATACCGGGAAGCGTAAGCGTAGCGTTAAAGCCGGCCAGAATTCCAAGAATGAAAATCAGGTTCAAGATCAACGCCAAATCGGCTACAATTCCGCTGGTGCGGTAGTAGAAAATCATGAACACGGCCACTAACATCAGCCCAAACATAACAGAATTAAGACCTGCCTTAATCGAGGCCTGACCCAAGCTCGGACCAACCGTGCTTTCTTGAACGATCTCAACCGGAGCAGGAAGTGCACCGGATTTAAGAACGGTCACGATATCCTGAGCTTCCGCTTGATTCGCCAAATTGGTGATGTTGGAACGACCACCAGCGATACGGCCCAATACGTTTGGATAGGAATACACAACATTGTCCAATACGATGGCAATGTTATGACCTACGTTAGCACCAGTTAGACGAGCCCAGGTCCGTGAACCTTCAGAGTTCATGGTCATGGTAACTTCAGGCACGTTGGTGAACTGTTCAAAGTCAACGCGGGCGTCGGTAATGACGTCTCCAGTAAGTTCAATCTCGTTGCGAACGCCTAAGAGGTCGTATACCTCATGTCCATCCGCCGTTGTACCCATCGGTGATGAGGTGTACATGAATGAGATCCCTCTTGGCATAAGAGCCAAAACGCCTGGATCCTTCAATAAAGCCGTTACTTTGGCCGTGTCTTGTTCGGCTACCCGACCAAAAGTCACATTCTGCCCAAGAGGCTGCATGACATCTAATAGAGCGTTTCCAGAAGTTTGCGCAGAATCGCCATTCAAAATGTCATTGATATCCAATGTGGTGTCGGCAGCAGCGATAACCGTTGAATCCTGTGAAACATCAGCCGACGTTAAATCGGAGCCGGTTTCATAGTATTCGATCACTCGTTGCAACGTGCGAACGTTTTCGGCTGGATCGATCATCAAACGAAACTCCAATCGCGCCGTGCCTTTTAGCAAACCACGGATACGATCTGGATCGTCGATTCCAGGAAGCTCAACGACAACGCGACGTGTGCCTTGTTGCTGAATATTCGGTTCAGAAACGCCATAACGGTCAACGCGGTCACGAATAATCGAAATAGCACGAGTCACCGCTTCATCGGCTTCAAGTCTCAAATAGGCCGCAACGTCTTCGTTGGAAGATCGGCGTGTAATGCCTGCAGCTTCATTCCGAAAATACCTGGACAACCGTGCGTTAGGATCTCTTCTTTCAAATTCTTCAATGAATAGATCGATAATCGAAACGTCCGAAGTGGCCGCCGATGAGCTGGCTACATTTAGAATTTCGGTGAACGCTGGATCAACGTCAGAAGCTAATTCTGCGATGAGTGCTTCAACGCGTACCTCAAGCGTGACGTGCATCCCGCCAAGAAGGTCAAGCCCTAGTTTCAAGGCTTTCTCTTCAACCGCCTGCATTTTAGCAAAGTTTTCGGTCTCGTAGGTAGCAGCGTCTTCAGAACTCATGCTGCCTACTTTCTTTGTGATCATGTAATTTTGGACCGATGGATACAGGTAGTATCCGGTCAGTGCCAGAAAAAAGACCGTCAGGAATAGTTTAAATCCGTTTCCTTTCATGGTTTGTGGATCGTGATTGATTGGTAAAATGAAGCATCACATGATGCCATATTGGATTCGCAATCTGCGTAGAATGGAATCACAAAAATGATTTTGATTGGCTGGGGGCCAAGCCGCTTGAAAAGCGACCAGAATTGGCCTTAACCGACTAAGGACCCCGAGATTGAATATCAAACGACCATTGCGCCATAACAGGCCGGCGTTCGAATTCGCAGGTGGTATTGTCTTCCTCAGCCTGAAACAAAGACCAGTTGCCTTTGAAACGCACATAACTGTCTGGCTGAGGTATTTCTTTGGAATTGCTCGAAGAAACGCGACTCTGAAAGCTCGGATTAATTTGTGCAACCGCACTCGAACGAGTCATTGCATCTTCAAGTACATCCGTAAAAAAGCTTTTTACTGCCGCCGAAAGGCCCTCTGAGGAAGCCGTTGCTTCGATATCATCTTTTGAGAACGCTACAGCTGCTGGCGCGCACAATGCTGTAAGTGTGCTTAAAAGGAGCACAACAGCGACAACTTTAAAAGCTGCAAGTTTAAATAAGTGAGGGCTAAAAGTCCGGCTCACAAGCGTTCCATGATGATAGGGGTACAAGACGAACCGGAAGGGTCCGTGATGGGTACCGGGAGTAAACTCGAGGACATCCTCGACTTCAGCCTGTTAATATACGCTTTTATGCCGCTGAATCCAATAATGGCGCGGTCCTATTTGCCAACTCGCAACGCCTTTTTCGTTGCATATTTACACAGTCACAGCGGATGGTTTCCATGGTGTCCCTACCTTTTAGTATTAAGAAGTCAAACTCATTGGAAACAGTGAATACAACACGTACACACAGAAAACGGTTTACCATCCTTACGTTTCTCATTGCAATTGCCTTAGTCGGTTGGGGTGCTTTCGTTACTTCTATCAATGCCGGTATGGCTGTCCCCGACTGGCCATCCTCCTTTAATTCGTACGATCCCTTTAATCCATGGCCGGACTGGTGGACGATAACGCCCGTTTTGGCGGAACACGGGCATCGATTGCTAGGTGCTTTGGTTGGGTTATTCACGTTAGCACTCGCCATTTGGACGTGGTTAGCGGAGGATCGTCCATGGATGAAAAAGGTTGCCATCGGAGCCTTGATCCTGGTTATGCTGCAGGGGCTTTTAGGTGGTTTGAGAGTGGTTTGGGTTTCTATTGATTTGGCCGTAATCCATGCCATGGTGGCGCAATTGTTTTTCGCACTGCTGGCTTCAATGATCGTATTTACCTCCTCTGCCTGGGAAAAGGCGGGTATGGATACGGATGAAGATGAGATTGGCTCTCAAAAAACGTTCTCCGGACTTCGGACGTTGATTTATTTGGCGCCCGCCATGGTTTATGTTCAAATATTTCTGGGCGCCTTATTGAGACATCCCGGAACCGGTATTGACCCGCTATTTGCTGGATTACACATGGCGGGCGCGTTTCTAGCAACCGGAATTGTGGTCACCTATTGGAGTAAAATCAGTTCTTTTTCAGCGACAATGGCTCCTGTAAAAAAAGCCGCTTTTTCGATGACGGGCGTATTAACCGTTCAAGTGTTGCTTGGTCTTTTCGCCTATTTGGTCCTTTTAGACGAATCCGGAATGGTTAAAGCAAGCAATGTCCAGGTCATTGCCAATACCTCACACATGGTAATTGGTGCTCTTTTGTTCGCTACAACAGTCTCCACCAGCGTATTATGCCTTCGATTGAGACGTGCATATCGCTAAAACATTGCCTTTACTTCGCAGTATGACCCTCAATATTGCCTCCCAATGGGCGACTATCGGCCAATCCAATCAACTTGAGTACTGATTTAAACCACATAGAAGTAGACGCTTCCGCCAAGGCGACCACAGCAATCAATCGCTCAGCGGCCGTTTCTTGGCGAGATTGGTTTTCGTTAACCAAGCCAGAAATAACCTTTTTGGTAGCAATTTCTGCGCTCGCAGGATTTGTGTTGGCTTCTGAAAACGGGATAGATGGCGCGCTGTTGGCCTGGAGTTTGATCGGCATAACCTTGTCGTCGGCAGGTGGATGTGCTCTTAACCACTATTTAGAGCATGACTTCGACGCGACCATGAAACGTACGGCCAATCGCCCCATTCCCGCAGGTCGTATTTCGCCCCAGTCGGCCAAGTGGTTTGGCATGGTACTGGTTTTTGCGGGTGTTGGACTGTTATGCCCCCTAGTAAATCCATTGACAGGGGTTCTTGCCGCTTCCACGGTCGCCCTCTACCTGTTCGTTTACACCCCGATGAAGCGCACCACGACGCTGAATACCTTGGTGGGTACTCTCCCTGGTGCGCTCCCTGTTTTAGGCGGTTGGGCCGCAGCCACTGGATCTATCGGGCTTGGTGGTTGGGCCTTGTTTGGCGTGTTGTTGTGCTGGCAAATGCCTCATTTTTACTCATTGGCATGGATGTACAAAAAGGATTATGAAAAAGGGGGCTTTGTAATGCTCACTGTAAAAGACCCTGACGGTACGGCAACCGCTTTTCAAATGATCGTCTTTTCGCTTGGAATGATTGTTTTTTCGATCGCGCCCGTATTTTTAGGGTTGTCCAGTTGGGTCTATTTATTGGGCTCCCTCGCGCTGGGTTTCTGGTTTTTGTTTTCAGTGCTCAAATTCTACTTTTCCCGCTCCGTTCTTCATGCAAGGGGTGTTTTGAAAGCATCTGTGCTGTACATCCCATTGCTTCTCGCTGCCATCATTCTTGATCGCCTGGTCGGTTAGACACCATGGAACTCAAAACCGATCTTCTATCCCTATCTCGAACAGAGCTTCGAGAATGGGTGGAAAAAACAGAAAAAAAATTCCGCGCAGATCAGCTGTATCGTTGGCTTTGGAGCCATGGAGTCCGTTCGTTTGATGAGATGACGAACCTCCCGGAAAGCTTTCGCACGCGCCTTCATCAAGAAGCAGAGCTAAAAACGATTACGTTGACCCAGCTTCAGCAGGCGACGGATCGAACGGTCAAGTTTTTATACTCTCTGCGCTCTGGCCTACAGATCGAAACGGTTCTTATTCCCGATTTTCAAGATGATGGGACCATAAACAGACTCACTGTTTGTGTTTCGTCGCAAGTTGGCTGTGCGATGGCCTGTTCGTTCTGCGCTACGGGGCAGATGGGGTTTTTGGAAAATCTCACGGCGGGGGAAATATTTGATCAGGTTTGGAAGGCCAATGAGCATGCTGAAGAACACTTCGGATCGCGCATTTCCAACATTGTTTTCATGGGAATGGGCGAACCCATGCTCAATTACGATGCGGTCCTCGGTTCCATCGAGAAATTGACGGCAAAAGATGGCATGTGTTTGGCTTCTCGAAGAATTACGGTCTCCACGGTAGGCTTGGCGGGGAAAATTAAGGAGTTAGCTCATGAACCCATTCCTGTGAATCTGGCCGTTTCCCTGCATGCTCCTTTTGATGAAAAGCGCTCGTCCATCATGCCGGTAAATCGCAAAGCGAAAACCGATTTGGATGCGCTCATGGATTCTATTGTGTACTACACCCGGACTACGGGGAGGCAGGTGATGTACGAATATTGCATGTTTCAAGGCTTTAACGACACCGTGGCTGATGCAGCAGAACTTTCCAAATTAGTGGCAAAGGCCCCCAGTAAGGTCAATTTGATCATGTATAATCCGGTTGATGGCTTGGGCTTTTCCCAATCAAGTGAAAAAAGTCTGAACTCGTTTATTGCGCGCTTGGTTGAGGATCGAGTTCGGGTTACCGTACGTAGAAGCAGAGGTCAAGACATCGACGCTGCCTGCGGTCAGTTGGCCGTTAAACATCAAATTGGAAAATAACATGGCTACCGGAAAGTCATATCTACCTCTTCTAAAAACGGACTTTTCTAAGTCAGTAGCGGGATTCTTCGCAGCCCTTTTGGTAGGCGCTCTTATTCCAAGAACGGTTCGGTATATGGTCCGAAATGTACTTGTGAAATCAATTCGAGAATTTGCGATCCTAGCCCTAGCAGGATGGTTAACCGATCGTATCGTACGTCTTATTGTTTCGGACAAAACGGCTCCCAAGTCCTAGCTCAAGGACTATCGCGGAACACGGTTTTCTTTTCGTCCGAATGGTTCTTCAGCAAGAATGCAAATCCGATTAGTACGAACGTAATCACTACGATTACGGTAAATGCATTTTTGAACCCATCTAGTTCAACGACGGATGAGGCCGTGATGGCCCCCACCATAGCAGCGGAAAGTAGTTGGCCAATCGATATGAACAGGGTTATAGCTCCTTGGGAAGTCGCTCTTTCTTGTTTATCCGCTTCGTGAATCAAAATATAACTTAGAGCCGACCCCAAAAGTCCGGCCAATCCTAGTCCGATACAAATCGACGCCACGTAAAAGACTACTTTTACATCCGGGCTGGATGCGATGCCCAACATACCCACGCTGAGCAAACCTAAGCTCAACAAAACGATGACCTTGGATCCGTAACGATCAAGCAATCGACCTGCTAAAGGAGATCCAATCGCTACCGCAATCATGAGCGGCAGAAGCATATATGACGCTTCCGAAAGGGTTACTTGGAACGAAAGAACCGCAATCGTTGGGAAAAATATAAATGCCGCTTCGCTTATCCCGGCTCCAATTGCAATCAGAAGGGCTAATGAAACCTGTCGATTTTTAAATAGGTCGATACGCAGAACCGGATCTGAAGCACGTAACGTGGCCTTTATAAAAATCGGTACCAACACGACAATCACGATCAGTGAATTGATCACTCGCCATTCGGACAGACTTGCGCCGAGATTGGATGTGTCGAGAACCGAAATCGCATACGACAAGGCCAGTAGAATACCCGCGAGCGAAAGAAGCCCTTTGACATCAAGAGGGTGCTCACCCCTGGCGCGATCTTTTGGCAAAATGAACCAACATAATCCCAACAGTATCAGTCCTAAAGGTGTGAACGCCACGTAAAGCCACCTCCACCCCACATTCAGCATTAACCCAGCTAAAATGGGTCCGATAATGAAGGCAACGCCGAAAACAGACCCCAGGACACCAAAAGCTCGCCCACGTTTTTCAGGCTCAAACGCATCGCCGATTACCGCTCCGGCTACCGGGAAAATGCCTGATGCCGCCGCTCCTTGGAGGGCACGACCCACAAGCAATACCTCAAAACCTGGCGCAAGGGCAACTACCAACCCGCCAATGGAAAAGAGAGCAATATCCAGCATGTAAATGAGCTTTCTTCCAAACCTATCTGCCATTTTTGACATGATAGGCACACTAACCAGGTTGGCTAAAACCCAAATGGAAAACACCCAGGAAACCTGCCGTTCACTCAGTTGGAACGTCTCGCGGATAGCCGGAATAGATGGACCGAGGATGGCAATATCTAGTGCCGCCATCAAAACGCCCATGAACAAGACAACTAAAATGGGAGTTTGACTTTTATTACCTACCACTACAACATGAATGTGTTTAGATTCTGGGAGAAATATCGGACCTTGTTCTTCCTGATGAACTTTTATTCAGATGAACCGACCGAAAACCTGTACAATTCTAAGCGAATGTACACACGCTTGTTCAGATTTTTTATTTTTAACGGCCTAATTAAACCGTCTTAACGGACAATTCGGATATGCACTCGTTTTCAACGCTTTTGACTCGTTGGCTTTTCATTTTGGGAGCCTTCTGTACGTTGATGGTGCTACCGATTGGCTGTTCCCCCTCGCTGGAGGAAACCAATACCATTCCCGAAGCGGTGGCTGACCCGTTCCCGTGGTCCGACTCCCTTTTAGCAGCGATGAATTTGGAAAGTAAAATCGCCCAGATGATTATGGTCGACTTTCCTTCTGAATTGCAACTGGAGAGCGAAAAGGATCGAAATAAATTGTGGCAGCACACCCTTCAAGGCCGTTCCGGAGGAGTAATCCTATTCGCAGGTAAGCCCCTAGAATATGGAAGATGGATTGAATGGATGCAATCACAAAGTGTTGTCCCCCAACTAGTTGGACTCGACGCTGAATGGGGAGCCGGATATCGTTTGCAAGGAATGACCCGCTTTCCCAACGCCATGACCATAGCGGCCAGCCAGCAAACAGATTTAGCTTATTCCATTGGAAAGGAAACGGCCCGGCAAGCCGCAACCATAGGCGTTTCTGTGCTCTTTGCCCCCGTTGTGGATGTGCTAACCAATCCTTCCAATCCGGTAATTGGCACGAGATCATGGTCGGATGATCCGGATTCGGTTGCTGCCTATGCCTCCGCTTATGCCAGAGGTGTTCGAGACGCTGGACTGTTAGAAGTGGCAAAACATTTCCCTGGGCATGGCGACACGGCGACAGATTCACATACCTCCCTACCTCGGTCCGACCGCACGAATGAACAATTCGATGGTGACTTAAAACCCTTTTCGGTTTTGATTCAGGATTCGCTATCGGCCATTATGACCGCTCACATTATCCCGAGCGGGCATTCGTACGCCGACGATCGGCCTTCCACCCTCTCCCACCGGATTGTAACGGAGCTTTTGCGTGATTCACTCCGTTTCGAAGGCGTTGTGTTTTCAGATGCGTTGAATATGGCGGGCGTAACCTATGTGGGCACTCCTGCAGAAGTGGCGGTCCAGTCCATTCAAGCCGGAATCGACGTGCTTTTGATGCCACCCAATCCTGAGGATGCGTTTCGGACCATTGTCCAGGCGGTGCAAGACGGTAGCATTACGCCGGCGAGAATTGATTCTTCCGTCCAAAAAATATTGCGCGCAAAAGAACGGTTGGGGTTTGCCGCCAAACATGTCTTTGTCGACCAAAATGCCTCCCTATTGGCGGTAACCGAAGAAGAAACGGGAAACAAGGCATGGTTTGCCGGCCGTAATTCCGTGACCCTCCTGCGCAACGACGGCCTATTGCCCTTCGATCAAGTGGCGACTCCGATTATACTGATTACGGCGGACCACAAAACGTACGACGGTACGATCTCTTCTCCCGCAAAAAAATTATTCAACGCCTTCCAAGAACGCGCATTCGGACCGGTCTCCTGGGTTGAAATTGACCCTCGAGATTGGCAGACCTCCATGCTGTCATTGACCAAAAGTATGCAAAGGGATGTTTTGGTCGTGTTTGCAGATTTTGTCGGGACCAGTTCGGTTTCTGGATGGAGGCGGTATCCGTTTATTGATAGGTTGGCTTCGTTAGGTCCCCGAGTAGTTGTCGCTGATTTTGGCTCGCCCTACGTGGCCCTTAAAACGCCACCCAGCGTCTCGGGTGAAGTACTCGGTTATGATGAGTCCTTGGGAATGATTTTGGCCGTGAGTGACATCATGTTTGGCCTTTCTCCCGCTGTTGGAAAGCTGCCCGTACATTTAAGCGACTCATTTCCTCGTGGATTTGGACTCTCTACACCCTCGAGTGCGGTAGTGCTTGCCTCGCCGGAATCGGTGTCGATGAACTCCAGACAGCTCAAAAAATTGGATCGCTCGCTGGATGCCGCCGTGTTTGATCATGCATTTTCAGCCGCTGCCCTGTTGGTTGGACGAGGCTCTACCATTGTTAAACAAGCTAATTTTGGAGAGTTCACGTATGGTTCTGGCCGCGAATTGCAGTCTTCAGATCGGTTTGATGTGGCTTCGCTAACAAAAGTTATCGCCACCACGACGGCCATAATGCAACTCTATGAAGCCGACAAAATCGATTTGCATCGCCCAGTAGCCGACTACCTTCCCGAATTTGGAAATGGAGGTAAAGAGCAAATCACCATTTGGGATTTGCTTACGCACACCGGTGGATTGATTCCATTCAGGCCTTTTTATGCGCAAGGGGTGACAACGGGTAAGGAAGTTCGTGAACGCATTTTGAACGATTCACTCGCTTATTCTCCCGGTTCTGAATCCAAATACTCCGATTTCGGGCCCATTACGCTCGCTTGGATGATTGAACGGATCTCCGGTGAATCCTTTGCGGAGTACACGCAGAACCACATTTTTCAGCCCCTAGGAATGAATCGAACAGGCTACAATTCTATACGCAAAGGGGCAGTTAGCAATGCGGTACCCACCGAAAAGGATGAATACTTTCGATTTAGAACGTTGCAAGGCGAGGTTCACGATGAAACAGCCTATTTGCTGGGGGGTACAGCCGGCCATGCTGGGCTTTTTTCAACGGCCCAGGATTTAGCCCTTTTTGCCTCCATGTTGGTAAACGATGGAATACACGGTGACGTTCAGTTTTTAAAGCCAGAAACCATCCGCTTATTTTCAACTAAAGTGGACCATTTTGGCGATCATACCAGAGCATTGGGATGGGACACGAAAAGCCCAACCGGCTATTCTTCAGCGGGTAGCCATTTTGGACCGCGCAGTTTTGGTCATACCGGATTTACGGGGACTTCGCTTTGGATTGATCCAGATAGCCATCTTTTTGTAATTCTTTTGACCAATCGGGTGTATCCGACGAGAGACAATCGAGGGCATATCCCGATTCGCCCTCTGGTAGCTGATTTGGCTTTTGAGGCGATTACGCTCCCCAACGGAGCACCCAAAAAGGCAACCGTTCCATCTCCAAGATGAGCGTTGGAACCACGCGAGCGGCAATGGTTTCAACTACGCCCTTAAGCACCATGCAAAGGGTTGGTCAATCTGTATTTGACAGGTGGTCTTCTTCCCTTAATTTTTTAACACCACGGTTAGATGCCGACCTACGTATATAAACGCGAAGACGGAACCACGTTCGAAATTGAACAGCGAATAACGGCTCCTTCATTAACCACCTGTCCAACTACCGGGCAACCTGTTAAAAGGATAATCAGCGCTGGTGCAGGGTTGGTGTTTAAGGGCACCGGATTTTATGAAACCGATTATGTCCGTAATAAAGAGAAACCGACCACTTCTTCGGAGAAAAGCACGTCGATTTCAACCTCTACGGATTCTGGAAGTAGCTCAAGCTCAACCGATTCTACTTCAAAAACGACTAAAACCGAATAGTAGCTGCTTTATCGGCACTCGCAACAATCGAGGCAAAGTCGTCTGCATTTAAAGAGGCTCCACCAATGAGCCCCCCATCCACGTTGGGTTGCGAAAATAGCTCCAACGCATTGTTGGGCTTTACGCTTCCACCGTATAGGATATCGATCCCAGTGCCTATTTTTTGACCAAACAACTCCACAAGAATAGATCGAATGTGGGTATGCATTTGAGTCACTTGTTCAGGAGAAGCTGTTCTGCCTGTTCCTATCGCCCACACGGGCTCGTAAGCCACCACAAGTTCAGAAGATTCGCCGACGTGCAGCGACTCTAGACTTTGACGGACCTGCTCCTCTACCACTCCTTCGTGCACGCCCGCATCTCGTTGAGCTAGACTTTCCCCAACACAAACGATTGGAACCAATTTGTGCGTTTTGGCCTGGATCGCTTTTTGACTGACGCTTTGGTTCGTCTCCCCAAACAGCTCACGACGTTCGCTATGGCCCAAAATCACATAGTGACACCCTACCGCCCGTAGCATGGGAGCCGAGACCTCGCCCGTGTACGCTCCCGAGTCTAGATGATACATGTTCTGGGCGCCTAATTTGATGCCTGAGCCGTGCAGAATACTGTACGTTGCATCGAGGTCTACAAACGGTGGACAAATCGCGATGTGCGTATTTTTCGGTTTACCAACGGTTGAAACGATGCCTGCCGTTAGCTGCCTGGCCGCCGCCAGATCCAAATTCATTTTCCAATTCCCTGCAACGAGCATAGCCCTCTCCTTTTTAATTTTCGTTATCCGCTGGTTCGGGCACAAGACCATTCAATCCAGTGACAATGGAGGCTAGGTCTTGCTCCAAATTGGCGACGCCAGGTCCGGAATACTTCGCCATAATCTGTCCTTGTGGATCCAGAAGAAATCGGGTTGGCAGAATTTGAACATTGAAATCCTTAACCACTTTAGCATCCATCCCTGTACCCAACCAAACAAAGTGCCCCGGACGATTTTCTTCGTCAAATAACGCTTCGTTGATAACGGAATCTGGTTCTACCGATATAGAAATGTACTGGAATGCGCGATCATCCAACGCTGCAGCAATGCCATTCCTTGATTCAAATTCACGTTGGTAAATCTGTTCGGATGGATCAAAAAATTCCAAAATCACAAACTTGCCTTTTACGGTTGCTGTACTAATCTCTTCGCCATCTCTATTCACCAATTTGATAGCCGGAGCGATCATCCCTGGTTGAAGGTTTTCAAGCTCATAGGTTGCCCTGCCTGCCCAATCGGCCCATTCTGATTCCGGATAGG
>JAURGV010000409.1 GCA_030833605.1 Rhodothermales bacterium | reverse complement strand
ACCACTTGTGCCAGAGCTGCCACTAGTACCTGATGAACCTGAACTACCGCTAGTTCCTGAAGTGCCATTAACTCCGCTTATACCTGAAGTACCGCTTGAACCGCTAGTACCTGATGAACCTGATGAACCACTTGTTCCTGATGAACCACTTGAACCTGAACTTCCACTAGTTCCGCTTGAACCTGATGTTCCGCTTGAACCAGATGAACCACTTGTTCCGCTTGAACCTGAGCTGCCACTTGTACCTGATGAACCTGATGTTCCTGATGAACCTGATGTTCCACTACTGCCACTTGTTCCTGATGAACCAGATGAACCTGAGGTACCGCTTGAACCTGATGAACCGGATGTACCTGAGCTGCCACTTGTTCCTGATGAACCAGAAGTACCGCTTGAACCTGATGAACCCGAGGTACCACTTGAACCACTTGAACCTGAAGTTCCACTTGATCCAGATGTTCCTGAAGAGCCACTAGTTCCGCTTGAACCTGAGGTGCCGCTTGAA
>JAURGV010000408.1 GCA_030833605.1 Rhodothermales bacterium | reverse complement strand
AGGTACAAGCGGTTCTTCAGGTTCATCAGGAACATCTGGTAGTTCAGGTATAGATGGAACATCAGGTTCAAGTGGTACGTCAGGTTCGTCAGGTACAGATGGAACTTCCGGCTCTAGTGGTACATCAGGTTCATCAGGAACAAGTGGTTCAAGTGGTACCTCGGGTTCGTCAGGTATTGATGGAACATCTGGTTCTTCAGGTTCATCAGGAACATCGGGTAGTTCAGGTACAGATGGAACATCAGGTTCATCAGGAACATCAGGTTCATCAGGAACAAGTGGTTCAAGTGGTACCTCGGGTTCAAGTGGTTCTTCGGGAACGTCTGGAAGTTCTGGTACAGATGGAACATCAGGTTCATCAGGAACATCAGGTTCATCAGGAACAAGTGGTTCTAGTGGAACATCGGGTAGCTCAGGTATAGATGGTACAAGTGGTTCTAGTGGTTCATCCGGAACATCAGGTTCTTCAGCTACTTCAGGTACTAGTGGAACTTCAGCCTCTTCAGGTTCAAGTGCCTCAT
>JAURGV010000407.1 GCA_030833605.1 Rhodothermales bacterium | reverse complement strand
ACGGAGACGTCGCCCGTGCTTTCGGTGAATTTGCCCACTGGCCAAGGCCACAAACTCGGGACCGTAGGAACACCCATTGAAGGCGTGGAGCTCAAATTGGACAGTGACGGCGAAATCCTCGCCAAAGGCCCCAACATCATGATGGGTTATTATGGACGCCCCGATTTGACGGCCGAAGTCATGACCGAAGACGGCTGGTTCCGCACCGGAGACATCGGGGAGATCCTGCCCGGTGGCTACTTGCGTATCACGGACCGCAAGAAAGAAATCTTCAAAACAGCCGGCGGCAAATACATCGCGCCCCAAAACATGGAGAACGTCTACAAGGAGAGCCCCTTCATCGAGCAGTGCATGGTGGCGGGCGAAAACCGCAAATTCCCCGTCTTGCTTCTCCAGCCCCAATTTGATTTCTTGAAAAACTGGTGTACACGGAAGGACATTGCCTGGACCACACCCGAAGAAATGGTGCAGCACCCGTTGGTCGTCGCCCGCATTCAAAAGGAAGTGGACGCCAAGAACGAAC
>JAURGV010000406.1 GCA_030833605.1 Rhodothermales bacterium | reverse complement strand
ACTTGAACAAATTATTGATAATGCTTTAGAAGGGGAACAAGAGAATATTAATAAGTTTAAGAGCGGTTCAGATCGGGTGCTTGGTTATTTTGTTGGTAAATGCCTCAAGGCAACCAAAGGTAAAGGCAACCCCAAGATGATTAACAAAATATTACTTGAAAAGCTGAGTAAATAAATATTTCAAATCATAATTTAACATATGCTAGAATATGAATGACAAATAAGTAAATTTGACTATATTGCGGCTACTGTTTAAATTAGCTTAATCCTAAGGAGAGGTGGGTGAGTGGCTGAAACCAGCGGTTTGCTAAACCGCCGTACGACGCAAGTTGTACCGAGGGTTCGAATCCCTCTCTCTCCGCCAAAATTAATTTTTGAGTGAATTTTTTATGAAATACGTCAAAATAGGTATAATTAAAATCTAAAATGTTAAAAGGATCAATACCAGCAATTATTACCCCGTTTGATAAAAATGGTGAGGTTGATTACGATTGTTTTGAAAGGTTATTGAAATGGCAAATCAA
>JAURGV010000405.1 GCA_030833605.1 Rhodothermales bacterium | reverse complement strand
CCAGAACTACCTGATGAGCCACTAGTTCCTGATGAACCTGAAGAGCCACTTGTTCCTGATGAACCTGAAGAGCCACTTGTTCCTGAAGAACCAGAAGAACCACTTGTTCCACTTGAACCACTTGAACCTGAAGTTCCGTTTACACCGCTTATACCTGAAGTGCCTGAGCTACCTGATGAACCACTTGAGCCAGATGTTCCTGATGAACCAGAAGAACCACTTGTTCCTGATGAACCAGAAGAACCACTTGTTCCTGATGAACCTGAACTACCTGAGCTGCCTGAACTACCTGATGAACCGCTAGTTCCACTTGAACCTGAACTACCTGAAGTGCCGCTTGATCCACTTGACCCTGAAGTACCACTGCTTCCTGAAGAGCCACTTGTTCCTGATGAACCACTTGAACCAGATGAGCCACTTGTTCCATTAACACCGCTTATACCTGAAGTACCTGAGCTGCCTGATGAGCCACTTGTACCTGATGAACCTGAAGAACCAGAAGAACCGCTAGTTCCAGATGAACCT
>JAURGV010000404.1 GCA_030833605.1 Rhodothermales bacterium | reverse complement strand
ACACTCTGATTATTAAAGTATTGTATCAAATGTGCAGTGAAAATAAATGTAGGCATACATATATGAGGTGGGTTCGACTCCCGTATAATAATTCCAACTCAGGGGGGAAGCCAAGTAACTGAAAACACATTATAGCCGATTTGGGTTGTGCACCTCGTCCGAGAAACCCTAATAGTTCCTAATAGTTCGGTATGGAACTGATACATAAATTGCTTCCATAGCTCAGTTGGTAGAGCAGCTGATTTGTAATCAGCAGGTCGTTGGTTCGAACCCGACTGGAAGCTCCGATTGATGTTTCGTTTGATGGTATGTTTTTAAGTTGCCAAAGTGCCGAAAGGATTACTTGATAAGTAAAAAGGATAAACCATCGTATTTGGCTCTATAATTGTTGAGGTCGCTCCAAAAGCAATGAGTGGGTTAATGATGGTTTAATATTACTGTCCAATATTCTAGATAAAGTGATAAGTGATTAAACAAGTAGTTAACAAGATGGGTTCGATTCCCATTAGAGTCTCAATGATTACTGAAAT
>JAURGV010000403.1:247-531 GCA_030833605.1 Rhodothermales bacterium | reverse complement strand
CGTACTTCGTATCCACCAAAATGAGGCCCTGCTTTGCGGCCATCTCTTGTCCACGGGCAAACAAGGCCCGCGTATAGGCCTCCAACTGTAGGTATTCGGCCTCCGAGACGATGCCCCGAGCCAAGATGTCCTCCCGTGAAATGTCTTCGTCGTGCGCGCCCAAGGCCTCTTTGGTAGTTGGGGTAATCAGCGCCTCGGGAAAGGGATCGCTTTCACGCAGGCCCTCGGGCATCCGGACGCCACAGAGCATCCGCTCACCCGTCGCATAGGTGCGTGCCGCATGG
>JAURGV010000403.1:0-238 GCA_030833605.1 Rhodothermales bacterium | reverse complement strand
TGGGCTCGCCATGCGCCAGTTGGGCACAATGTCGGCGGTCGCCGCCAGGAAATGCTCGGCCATTTGATTGAGCACTTGGCCCTTGTGGGGGATGCCTTTGGGCAGCACCACATCAAATGCCGAAATGCGGTCCGAGGCCACCATGACCAGGAGGTCATTTTCCAAGGTGTAGACATCGCGGACTTTGCCGTGGTACACCGCTTTTTGGCCAGGAAAGGAGAATTCAGAGTGCGTCAGT
>JAURGV010000402.1 GCA_030833605.1 Rhodothermales bacterium | reverse complement strand
AAATAATTAAAAATCAATATTTTAAAAAAGCTATATTTTAAGAATAAAGAACCAGAAGCAGTTGTTTTGGTCCGGAATTGAAAAGAGGTAAGTAAATTTCGGGTATTTTTTAAATAAAAATATTCATTTGAGCTACGAAGTATTTAGAAAACAAAAAACCCACTCGATTGAGTGGGTTTTGTGGTACCTCCAGGGATCGAACCAGGGACACATGGATTTTCAGTCCATTGCTCTACCATCTGAGCTAAGGTACCGTTACAAAAACAAGTATTTCTATTTGTTCATTGCGGCTGCAAATATAGAATCTATTTTAGATTATCCAAAACAATTTTTAAAAAAAATCAATTTGTATATTTGCAATTCAAAAAACAAGGAGATGCTTATTACCATAGATGTTGGGAATTCAAGAATTAAAGTAGCTGTATTTGAACAAGATATCCTTGTAGATTTGTTTGTGGTGGAACCCAATGAGGCACAGATCTTTTTTTCTGAAATTTTCAAACAATACCCAAAAATTGAAAAAGCACTGTTTTCCTCG
>JAURGV010000401.1 GCA_030833605.1 Rhodothermales bacterium | reverse complement strand
CGATGGAAAAGCGCTGTATTCCATGCCTTCTTATAATTTTACCAACCTAACCTATCCGGATTTGCTCTCCTTGATGGCCTACGTGCAGGCGCATCCCGTTGTCGAAAAAGAGTTACCTAGCCCTAAGCTAAACATGACAACCCGTTGGGCATTGCTGCGCGTTAACGACGAAAACGCAGTCGATCTGGTGAAAAACCTGCCCGATTTTATTCCATTTGATGAAAGGAGCTCAGAGGCGCGTGGACAATACATCGCAATGACAACCTGCATTGAATGCCACGGACTGGACTTGCGGGGTACCGCGTGGGGCAATCCCGACTTATCGATCGTAGCTGCCTATAAAAAAGAAGAGTTTGATCGGCTTATGAAAGAGGGGATCGGATTGGTCGGGTCTGTATGTATCAATGTGGACGTTAACTACATTCAGGATGTAGTCGCCCACGATGAACGGATCCGGAAATCATTTCTGGATTCCATTTGCCGGACCGAAATGGTTTTGGACGAAAATATCCTAAGTGCCTTAGAGCACGATAAAGCAGAGCATGGGAAA
>JAURGV010000400.1 GCA_030833605.1 Rhodothermales bacterium | reverse complement strand
AGGTTCTTCGGGTACTAGCGGTTCGTCAGGTTCATCAGGAACTAGTGGAAGTTCAGGAACATCAGGCTCATCAGGTACTAGCGGTTCATCAGGTTCATCAGGAACAAGTGGTTCATCAGGTTCATCAGGAACATCAGGTTCAAGTGGAACTAGCGGAAGTTCAGGAACCTCTGGTTCTTCAGGAACAAGTGGCTCTTCAGGTTCATCAGGAACAAGTGGCTCTTCAGGTTCATCAGGAACAAGCGGAAGTTCAGGAACATCAGGTTCATCAGGAACAAGTGGCTCTTCGGGTTCAAGTGGAACAAGTGGCTCTTCAGGTTCATCAGGAACAAGTGGCTCTTCAGGTTCTTCAGGAACATCTGGTTCATCTGGTACTAGTGGTTCTTCAGGTTCAAGCGGAACATCAGGAAGTTCAGGTTCATCAGGAACAAGTGGTTCTTCAGGAAGTTCAGGAACATCTGGTTCATCAGGTTCATCAGGAACTAGTGGAAGTTCAGGCACTTCGGGTAGTTCAGGAACAAGTGGCTCATCAGGTTCGTCTGGAACAAGTGGCTCA